>QNFO01000008.1 GCA_003646355.1 Gammaproteobacteria bacterium | reverse complement strand
GTAAACACTAGCGTTTTACTTTCTCTTGTCTTTTTGGTTTTTTATCGGCCTCAGCTCTACTTTTATGCCTAGTGTTTTTACGACGCTCTGTTTTCTCATTTTCAAGACGCTGCTTTTCCAGTAATTCGGTCAGCTCTCTTTCTACCATCTCAGGCGTTTCAAGACTTATACGGCCAATTGTGGCGGCACGAAATTCGTGAATCAGTCGTGTCGATATCTGCTCTAAATCAACGTGACCACCGGCTCGTAGGCAGCCGCGTTGGCGGCCAAGGGTTTCCAGTAGTTCAAGTTCACTTTGCGGTAGGGTGTCGAGTTTATAGCGGGTGAGAATAAATTCGGCGTAGTTATCGAGCAAAAACTTCGCGGCATAAAAAGCGATGTCGGTATATTCCAGAGCGGTATCTTTGATCGCGCCGGTGATGGCTAGGCGATAGCCGCTGTCGATATGTTCTATTTTTGGCCACAGCATGCCCGGTGTATCGAATAGCACCACACCGTTTCGAAGGTTGATGCGCTGCTGGCTTTTAGTCACGGCGGGTTCGTTGCCCGTTTTGGCAATCATGCGCCCGGCGAGACAATTAATAAGCGTCGACTTGCCGACATTGGGGATGCCCATAATCAGGCAATTAATGGGGTGAACGCTATCGATTTTGTCGGGCACCAGTTCGCGGCACAGGTCGAGCAGCAGGGGGCTTTTGTCACTTTTGTCGGTATCTAGCGCGAGGGTTTTTATCGCCGAGTCCTGCTCTAAATAAGCCTGCCACAGTGCGGTGGTGTCGGGATCAGCGAGGTCGCTTTTGTTGAGGATTTTGATACAGGGCTTGTTACCCCGTAAATTTTCCAGCATCGGGTTCTGGCTGCTAAAGGGAATGCGGGCATCGACAACTTCAATCACCAGGTCAATTTTGGGCAGGAGTTGTTTCAGCTCTTTACCGGCTTTGTGCATATGGCCGGGATACCAGTTAATTCGCATGGGCAACCTATCGCTTAAAGGGGAGAGCCAATCGTGGTGTTGGCCACGAAGCCTTGATTGGCTGGAGTGATTATAACAAGCCTGCTAACCTCTAAGGCTGATGTTGAGCAGATAATAATTAACCCTTTGAGGAGAACACCCGTGAAATTTGGACTTGCCTTTGCCACCGCCGGCCCTCTGGCCGACCCCGATTTATTCGAAACCCTGGTCACCACTGCTGAAGAGATCGGCATGGAATCCATTTGGGCCGTTGAGCACGTGGTACTGCCCGTCGGTTTTCAGTCGAAATACCCCTACAACAAGGATGGCCGCTTCCCGGGCGGTGAGAAGTCGGCGATTCCCGACCCCATTGTGGCGCTGTCGTACGCGGCGGGTATGACCAAAAATATACGTCTGGCGACAGGCATCATGATTTTGCCCCAGCGCAATCCCCTTTATGTGGCGAAAGAGTGGGCAACCCTCGATGTGCTGTCACGAGGGCGAGCGATGATGGGCATTGGCATCGGCTGGCTGAAAGAAGAAATGGAAGTGGTCGGCGTGCCTTTTAAAGAGCGTGCCGCGCGTACCGAAGAGTCGGTACAGGCGATACGCTCCCTGTGGCGTGATGAGCCGGAGGCCTTTAGTGGCAAGTACTTTAACTGGGAGCCTCTGCACTCCAATCCTAAACCTGTACAAAAACCCGGTGTACCGATTATTGTCGGCGGTAATGTCGAAGGTGCTGCGCGTCGTGCCGCCCGGGTTGGTGATGGCTTTTATCCCGCCTCTGGTAGCCTTAAAACACTGCCAGGCCTGCTCGATGCCATGCGTGATGAATGCGCCAAAATTGGTCGTGACCCCAGTGAGATTGAACTGACAACGGCGGCCGGGGCACTCGACCCGGGTAGGGTGCGCCAGTACGAAGATATTGGTGCCTCACGACTGATGATCAATCCACCAGCCTATGATGCCGAGGGTATTAAACGCGGGCTCAATGAATTTGCCGAGTCGGTACTTGCCAAGGTGTAGTGTCCGCTATTCAAACGAATCCAACAAAGGCAAGCAGATTGAACAAAGCCCCAGGAGTAACTTCCTGGGGCTTTGTTATTTTGTGAACAGCCGCGAAGTCCCCATTGTCTGTGTTAAAATTTCCTAATCTAACTATTTAAGCAGTAACTGCCCTTTTAATATGAATGCCCCCACACGTATTTCCGTTGCCGAAAACCCTCACTTTCGCAAATTGGTCGAGCATCATCTCGACCGCGTCCAGCTTGAGCCAGAGGAGTCAGCGGCAGAACAAGAATTCTATCGCGAGAAAATTAAAGCGCTGTTAGTCGAGCGCGATGCTGTCATTGTCGCCCACTATTACACCGACCCGGCTATTCAGGCTTTGGCGGAAGAGACCGGCGGCATTGTTTCCGACTCACTGGAAATGGCGCGCTTTGGCAAGCACCACCCCGCATCAACCCTAATGGTTGCCGGCGTCAAGTTTATGGGGGAGACAGCAAAAATCCTCACGCCTGAAAAAACCATTTTAATGCCGACGTTGGAGGCGACCTGCTCCCTCGACATTGGCTGCCCGATTGACGAATTTACCGCCTTTTGCGACGAGCACCCCGACCGTACCGTTGTGGTTTATGCCAACACTTCGGCGGCCGTAAAAGCGCGGGCTGACTGGGTGGTGACCTCTAGCATTGCTCTGGATGTGGTTGAGTATCTCGATAGTGAAGGTCAGAAAATCCTTTGGGCGCCGGACCAGCATTTAGGGCGTTATGTACAGAAGCAGACCGGGGCCGACGTGCTGCTGTGGGACGGTAGCTGTATTGTCCATGAGGAATTTAAAGTACGGGGTCTGCTCGATTTAAAGCATGTCTACCCCGATGCGGCAATTTTGGTTCACCCCGAATCACCCGAGGCGGTGATCGATATAGCGGATGCCGTGGGCTCTACCTCGCAGCTCATTGAGGCGGCCAGAACCCTGCCCAATAAGCAAATGATCGTCGCTACCGATGAAGGTATTTTTTACAAAATGCAGCAATCGGCCCCCGATAAAGAATTGATTATCGCGCCCACTGCCGGTCACGGTGCGACCTGCCGCAGCTGCGCGAATTGCCCCTGGATGGCGATGAATCATCTTAAAAACCTTGCTGAAAGTCTTGAGCAGGGCAGCAATGAAATGCATGTGGATCCAGAGCTCGGCAAAAAAGCCATGTTGCCACTACAGCGCATGCTCAATTTTCGTGAGGCCCAACTTGGTAATGGCTAGGTAATCATTGGTTGGCGAGCCACAAGTCATCGGCCTCATTTCTGAGGCTGATGGCCCTTTCTCTCTGTGCGTGTTTTTTTATAGCGTAAAAATTTAAGAGATTACTTGTCGACAACAAAGTCATCTCCCGAAAAAGACCAGAAAAATAAATAAAAGGCGCAATTATGAATAACCCAAGTGACGATATTACCTACGAAATAAAAGATGAAATTGGCATTCTGACTTTTAATCGGCCAGAGGCGCGTAATGCTTTAAATACCGATATTCGCCTTGGCATTACCCAGGTTATGTTGGAAATCCGCGAAAAGATGAACATCAAAGCGCTGGTGGTTACTGGCAATGGTGGTAACTTTTGTGCCGGTGGTGATATTAAATCTTTTCAGGAAATGGCACCGGAGCCAACGGCGCGGCGCGAGCGGGTGCGCCGCTCCCATATCTGGCTCGACGAATTTGTTAATCTTGAAGTGCCGGTTATTGCCGCTGTCGATGGTGCCGCTATGGGCGCGGGCTTTAGCATTATGCTGGCCTGTGACTTTATTTTTTGCACGCCCCGCGCACGTTGTTCCGGGATTTTTGTTCGTACCGGCTTAATCCCCGATATGGGTTGTTTGTTCTTGCTACCGCGTTTGGTCGGCCTGCAAAAAGCCCGGGAATTACTCTACACGGGAAAAATACTCAAGCCCGATGAAATGCAGGCTTTGGGTTTGGTGACTGATGTGGTCGATGAAGATAAGCTGTTTGACCACGCCTTTGAATTTGCCAGCCGTTTCCGCAATGCCTCCACCACGTCTATCGGTATTACCAAGAATATTCTCAACCAGTCTTTTCACAGCGATCATCGCACTATTTCTGAGTTGGAAGCTTACGGTCAGGCGGTGTGTTTTGATACCGACTATCACCGCGATGCGATAAGTCGCTTTCTGAATAAAGAGCCGGCTTTGTTTGACTGGGCGGGTTTGGAAAAGGCGGCGAAGGCGCGAGATAAGGAATAAAATTCTTAGCGCTGTGAGTGGTTTAACACTAGCGCAATACTGCTGACTTTCCTCAGTAAGGCGCGCCAGTGCATTGCTCTGCACTGACGCCGCCAACTTAAATACCCTTTGACCCAATAACGCCCGCCGTTTCAAGGTCGGCAATTTTTTGATCGCTAAAGCCTAGCTGTTCGCTGAGGATATCGTAGTTGTCTTGCCCTAGTGTGCCGGCTCTCAGATCGGGTGGCTCGGGGAATTCAGAAAAGCGTAGAGGCGTACGGGGAATATGGAGTTCACCAAACACATCATCCTTGATAGTTCTTACACAGCCCCTTGCTTTGACGTGGGGGTGTTCCATAAATTCTGGAATATTGAGGATGGGTGCGCAGGCCACTTTATGGGCTTCGAGTGCCGCGATGGCTTCTTCGGGGCTCGCTTGTGAATCGAGCCAGCCTTGAATGGCGCCATTGATTTCTTCTCGGTATTTACCGGTATCGCCAGGGTTTTTAAAGCGGGGATCTTTGATCCAGTCATCACGGCCAATGGCTTTACATAAGCCCGCCCATTGGTTGAGACCAACGATAAATAAGTAGCGATCTTTACATTTGAAAATACCGGCCGGTGCCAGCAGGTGATGGTCGGGGCCAGCGCGGGTGGCGAGCATTTGGCCGTCGGTGGTGTCGTAGAGTTGTACACTTAATTCATGGAAACTGAATAACACTTCAATCAATGAAATATCAATATGTTGGCCCTTGCCGCCGCGCATTCGGTGCATTAATGCGGTGACAATGGCGCCGTAGGCATGGGCGCCGGTGGCGATATCGCCAAAGGCAAAGTCGCCGAATACGGGGGTTTCATTCTTCTTGCCCAGCAGGTCGATAATGCCTGCATAGGATTGGCCGATCCAGTCGAAGCCGGGTAGGTTAGCGAGAGGGCCGTCCTGCCCAAAGCAGGAGATGGAGCACATCACCAGGCCGGGGTTGATCTCTTTTAGGGTGTCCCAGTCCAACTTGTGCTGCTTCATTACGCCGGGTGAAAAGTTTTCAATAACCACATCGGCATCTTTAATTAATTCGTAGCAGATTTCTCGACCTTCTTTTGTGGCGATATTAACCGCCATATTTTTTTTGCCGAGGTTGTGCTGAATAAAATAAGCACTGCGCCCATCACGCTGCATGGGCAGAGTACGTGCGAGTTCGCCCTTGAGTGGCTCAATTTTTATTACTTCAGCGCCGTGCTCGGCCATGATTTTAGTGGCATGGGGGCCGGCAACGACGTGGGTGAAGTCGACGACTTTAAAGCCGTCTAGCATTCGTTTTGACATGATTGTTCCCTTATTATTTTGTAGGCGTTTTTATATTGTTTTTGGATTTTTTTGGCGTGCTTGCTCTTCCGGCATTATAAGAAAGGCTGAGCCTGGTTTTTGGGGCAGCACGTCCATTTTTATTGTGTTTATTCTTGTGTTTATTGTGGGCCGATTTTTAAGCAGTCAGTGCGCGTTTGTTCGACATTAACACTCTCAGTCACCCTGTGCATAGTGTGTTTTTGCTCACTGTTGCATGGGCCGCTTCTGTAACTTCCTTTGCAAGGTGCGGCGGTGCATGCCCAGTGCTCGGGCGGTGGCGGAGATATTGCCGTCGTTTTCTTTCAGTACGCGCTGTATATGCTCCCACTCCAGGCGGTTGACGGAGGGTGGTTGTTCGGCAAGGGGGGAGTCGGCATTGCCTTCATTGGCCTCGAAGGCGGATAAAATATCACCCAGCCCGGCGGGTTTACAAAGGTAGTTATTAGCGCCGAGTTTTATCGCCTCAACGGCAGTGGGGATACTTGAATAGCCGGTTAAAACGACAATTTTAATATTTTTATCAAGCGCTTTTAGCGCTTCGATTAAGTGCAGCCCCGAGTAATTGACCAGTTTTAAATCGACAATGGCGCGGGAGGGGCGATGCAGTTTACACAGCTCGACAGCGCGCACTTCGTCGTTGGCGACATAACAGGTCGGTCCACGACGTTGCAGGCTGCGGGCCAGGGTGTCGGCAAAAATTTCGTCATCATCGACAATTAAATAAGTCTCTTCACTGGCTGTGGGATTACCGTTCATTAGTTGCAAACCGCTTGTAGTGGTAGGACGACAGAGGTGAGTAGCCCGCCGCCATCGGCATTTAACAGACTCACTCGGCCACCGTAGCGATTGAGGCTGCTGTGGGTGAGAAACAGACCGAGACCGAGGCCGCCGGGTTTGTCACTGGGAATGGGCTTACCCATTTTTTCAAGCTGCTCGGGGCTAAGGCCGGGGCCGTAATCGCGAATGTCGATGTAAAGGCTTTGCTCATCCCAGTGGATCGTGATTTCCAGCTGTTCGGGGCTGGCCTCGGCGGCGTTATTGAGCAGGTTGAGCAGGGATTGCTGAATCACCGGATGAAAGCAGGCGTTGATAGGCGGGCTGTCGCTGGCGATGTTGATTGCGGGCTTAACATCGGGGCGAATTAGCAGCCAATTGTCGAGCACCCCATCGACATAAGCGGCGACGGAAATGGGGCTGGAACCCTCTTCGATAATACTGGCGGCATTGACCAGGCTTTGCAGGGTTTTGCGACAGCGGGCAATTTGCTGGTTCAGCGTGGCGACGTCTTGGCGTTGTTCGGGGTCAGTCACCTCTTCGGCCAGGTTGTCGATGAGTAATTTCATGGTGTTTAGTGGTGTGCCCAGTTCGTGGGCGGCACCGGCGGCGAGGGTGGCGATGGCGAGTAGCTGTTCATCCTGCATTTGCTCTTCTTTTTGCGCGCTCAGTTCGGCCTCTTGCATGCGCAGAGCGGCGGCCATTCTCACCACAAAGTAGGTAATAAGCCCGGCACTGAGGGCGAAGTTAATCCACATGCCGATAATATGTAGGTTAAAGCCGGTGTTGCCGTGGTGGGGTGCGAGCTGGGTAAAGGGTTGGTAATAGACGAGGAGCAGACTGTAGGCGATTATGGAGAGGCCGGTAATAGTCCAGGTCATCGCCATGGGCAAGCTAATGGCGGCGATGCTGATGGGCACTAAATAATAAGAAATAAAAGGGTTGGTGGCACCGCCGCTAAAATAGAGAAGCACGGTGAGGGCGCTGATATCGACTAGCAGGTGGGCGCCAAACTCTTTTTCTGAAATAGCCCTTGCCCAGTGGCTGCGCCATTGGGTGAGTATGTTGATGATGGCGAAGCCGATAACCAGAGTGCTGATGGTGCCCATGGGTAAACCCAGAGGGTAGATCTGGGTGAAATAATAGAGCGCAAGAATTTGCCCGCCGAGGGCGATGTAGCGAATATTGGCCAGACGGCGAAGGTTTTGTCGGGCGGCGGAAATATTGACGGGGGGCTTGCTCAAAGGTCAGTGCTCATAGGCGAAGTAAAGGGGTAGTCGCTGATGCCCCCATGCTAACAAATTGCGCTGCCCAAACGCAGTTTTGGGCTTTTATGAAATAGTAAAGCCAGCCCTGAGCTTGCAAGGCTGGCTTTACCAGGGTGGGTACTACAGCTGCGCTGTGTATTTATTAGCTCGACTTTTTAGTTGGGCTTAGAAGGACAGAGCGGCGCTGACAAAGAAGTTGCGACCCCGGCCCGGCAGGCGATCACCGACGGGAATATCACTATCGCCATTGCGGTTGTAGCCTGTCAGGTGGTCGACGTAATCCTTGTCGAGCAGGTTCTCGATACCGGCGTTAATGCGCAAATCAGAGGAGAGTTGGTATTGGCTGTAGAGGTTGAGCAAACCATAGCCCGCACTTTTGTCTTCGTCATTATAAGACGCCGTTTTTGATTGGCTGGCGTAGAGTACCGATTCGAGATTGGCGCTCAGCTTGTCCTGCTCCCAGGTTAATGTCAGACGGTTGTTTAAGGGCGCAACGCGATAGAGATTGTCGTTGCCGTCTTTGTCCTTGCCACGGACATAGCTGAGTACGCCATCGAGCCGCCAATTGTCGTTTAGCATCATGCCGTAGCGACCATCGAGGCCGTAGAGTTCGGCATCGATATTGTTAAATTGCAGGGGGTTCTGGCCGCTCATCATGGTCGACAACATATTGGCCGTCATGTTGGTTGAGGGTGTGCCCTGAATAAAGTCATCCACCTTGCGGAAAAAGATCTGCCCGCTGGCGTAGAAATCGCCTTCGCTCCAATCCAGGCCGAGGGTGATTTCATGATTGGTTTCGCTGTCGAGATCGAGGTTGCCGATGTAGGTGCGTCCGTCAGCAAGACCGCCGGTGGATTGCATGGGCAGCCATAGGTAGAGCTCTTGATAGGAGGGTGCGCGGTTCTTTCTACCGAGGCCAACATTGAAATCAGTGCTGGGGTTGAGAGGACGAGTGGCTTTTAACACAATGTCGATATTGTCAAAACTCTGGTCACGGTTGGCGCCGTTAAAGTCGTTGGCGAGTTGGTTGGCCTGCATTTGCATCATCGGCATCATGCCGGAGGAGGAGACCTCATCACTGTTCATGCCAACATGGTTGTAGCGCACACCGGCTTCAAGTTCCCAGCCGCCGCGCGAACCTTTCCACTCGGTGAAAAAGCCGTAAATGTCGCGCTCGGCATCGGCAAAGTTCTGCACGCGAAACATCGCCATATTGGGGTTGGTGATCACGGCGTCGTGGAGTGTTTCAGCGCTATCGATACCGAGTGTTAGAGAGTCATCGCCGATAGGGAATTCGACACTAGCGCCCCAGGTGAATTGTTGCCCGATCGCTTCAGTTGCCCGGTAGCGCATGTTGTTGCTGTTCGAGCGCAGGGAGAAATTGTCCATCAAATGATAAACGTGGCGGTAGCCCATGCGCGTGCGAATCGTTGCGCCATTGAATTGGGTCGCACCATTGAAGTTGGCCATGTCGCTATCGATATCGATAATGTCCATGGGCAGGGCCGGTGTGCCGGTATTACTGGTTTCCAGTTTGCCAAGGGAGACTTCCGCTTCGCTGGTATCATTTTGCCAGCCGTAACTCAGGTCGTAGCGCTCACGCTGGTAGCCGGTGTCGCGCAGGGTTTTACCGTCGCCGGTTTCTGCATCATCACCTTCGTCAAAGGATGCGAGAATGGCTAGCTTGTGCTGATCATTGGCGGCGACCACTTTTGCAGCGCTGTTGCTGCCGTCATCGACGGAGCCATAGCGGGTCGCAATATCGCCGGAGATTGTGGCTTCCCGAGTTTCAGCAAAATCACCACGGTCAAGTTTGGCTTGAATCAGGCCGCCAATGGATTCCTGGCTGTCGGCAACCGAGGCGATACCGGGGCTGATTTCGATGGATTTAAGTACTAAGGGGGGGGCGTAAGACAGGGGGGTGTCCATGGCATTGGGGCCACCGCCGAGTACGGCCTCATTTTCCATCGACACTGCAACGCGATCGCCGAATAGCCCTCGGTACTGGGCGATACCGGTAACGGGGCCGTTGCTATTAATGTTGGCACCGGGTAACGCCTTTAATACAGCGGCGCTGTCGGGCCGGTTCATGACATCGGGCTTTATACGTAGTGTTTTTACAGCACTTAAGGCCTCACCTTCGACAATAACCTCTTCCATAACTGGGCTAGCAGGCGCCTGTGTTTTGGCCTCAGCTTGACGAGACTCTGTGTTGCCCTGGGCATAAATAGGCTGAGTGCAAAGGGAAACAGCTATCGCAATTAGAGATAGAGGGAAGGCTTTGTTCATTGTTAAATCCGTAGTTAAATAGTGGACTTATGATAACTTTTCCCAAGGTCTGTACCGATGCGACACTTTGTCGCACCTGTGCATCGGATTATTTGTTATGGGCTAGCGCTTGTATTGGCCGGTCGATACCGATACATTGCGGGCTGAAAAAATTAATGGTAATGGCATGTTAGATAAGACCTTGATCGGCAAGAGTTTTCCGGCGCTGGTAGTGGATGTAGACAGGTGGCAATTAAAGTTTTTTGCCAAAGCTGTGGGCGAAGAAAATCCGATCTATTTTGATGAAGAAGCGGCGATAGCCGAGGGCTACCGCGCCATACTCGCGCCACCCACTTACGGGGTAACCCTGGGTTGTGCTGTGCCGGACCCCTTTTCCCGCGCGAAAGCGGTGGGTCTGGATGCCACCAAAATTTTGCATACCGCCCAGAGCTTCGAATATTTTGAGCCGATTTGCGGGGGTGACCAAATCACCCTGGTGGCGACCATTACCGATGTCTTTGAAAAGCGTCGCGGCGCCTTTAAATTTATGGTCGAGGAAACCGTCGCCACTAATCAGCTAGGGCAGCTGACCACGCGTTTTCGCCAAACGGTGGTTGAACGAGCTTAAGCAATGTTGGCAGCTTGCCAGACAAGAATTGATAGTTAGGAAAATATGAAAGAGATTTTTTTTGATCAAATAGCCATTGGCGAGCAACTGCCGAGCTTGATGAAACCCCCCATTACGCGCACCACGTTGGCCTACTTTTGTGGGGCGTCGAATGACCACAATCCGGTGCATGTTGATAGTGACTTTGCCCGCGCTGCGGGTGCCGATGATGTCTTCGTCCACGGTATGCTCGATATGGCCTATATGGGGCAATTGTTGACGGGCTGGGTGCCCCAGACGGCGATTATCAGCTTTGGCGTTAAATTTGGTGCCATCGTTTACGTGGGCGATACCATTACCTGCCACGGTGAGGTGATTGATAAAGCCGAAAATGACGGTGTTTATACCCTCAAGCTGAAGCTTAGGGCGGTCGACCAAAATGGCGAGTCAAAATTGACAGGTGATGCGCAGATAAGAGTTAGTGCCCCCACAGCCACTGCATAGTAAACACCCAGTGCCACGATTAAATAACAGGATCTGAGCGCATTGGGGCGAGATTCGAATAGGAGTAATAATAAATGAGTGATTACCGCCCTTCGTGGATGGATGAAAACCTCGATATTTACCGCAATTCCGTTAGCCGCTTTGTTGAAAATGAGATGCAGCCCCACGATGAGCGCTGGCGTGAGCAGGGTCATATCGACAAAGAAATCTGGCGCAAGGCCGGCGCCCAAGGCTTTCTCTGCAGTGACATCCCCGCTGAATACGGCGGTGGTGGTGCTGATTTTCGTTATGAAGCGGTATTTTTTGAGGAGCAATGGCGTCGCGGACTAACGGGCATGGGCCAGGGTGTGCACAGTATCAGCGCCCACTATATTGTTAATCACGGCACTGAAGCGCAAAAACTCAAATACCTGCCAAAAATGGCCAGCGGTGAGATGATTGCTGCCATTGCCATGACCGAGCCGGGCACCGGTTCAGACCTGCAAGCCATTACGACTAAAGCCGTGAAAGATGGTGAGCACTACATCGTCAACGGTTCAAAGATTTTTATTACCAATGGTTACCTTTGTGAGCTGCTGGTGTTGATCGTCAAGACGGATACCAATGCTGGCAGTAAGGGCTTGTCTCTGTTGTTGCTCGAGACGGCCGATTTGCCGGGTTATCGCGTCGGCAAAAAGCTGAAAAAAATGGGACAGAAAGCCCAGGATACGGTCGAGCTGTTCTTTGAAGATGTACGCGTCCACGAGAGTCAGTTGCTCGGCGGTGAAGCGGGTAAGGGCTTTTACCAGTTAATGAGTGACTTGCCCTATGAGCGCAGCACCGTGGGTATTCAGGGTGTCGCTTTAATGGAGGGCGCCATTGAGGAAACGCTGAAATACGTTAAAGAACGGCACGTTTTTGGCAAGCCTTTGATGGAGATGCAAAACACCCGCTTTAAGTTGGCGGAAGTGGCTTCTTTAACCCGTGCTGCCCGCGTCTTTATCGACAGTTGCGTTGAAAAAGTGGTGAGTGGCGAACTCGATAATGCTACCGCCTCGATGTCTAAGTGGTGGATTTCTGAGCTGCAGCAGAAGATCGTCGATGAGTGTCTGCAATTGCACGGTGGTTACGGCTATATGGATGAATATTTGATCTGCCGTATGTACGCCGATAGTCGCGTTGCGCGAATATATGCCGGTACCAGTGAAATTATGTTGGAAGTGGTTGCACGCAGTTTGTAGTCGTTCATGCACTGGCGGGATTTTATCCCTTAAAGACAATAAAAAGTAAACAGCGACCGCAGGAATGGCGGCGTTGAGAGGGCTTTGATTTGCGATAGGAGGACGCAAGCTTAGGCCAAAACCGCGAGTGATAGCCGTTTGAGAAGCTATTTAACCTTTCAGCCCCTGGGGGCTCTTCAGCCCTGTTGGCAGATGAAGACAGCTCATATACTCCGCGCTTCGTGGATTTCGGCCAGTTGCCGGTTTGGGGAAATGATGGGTTTTGCCAGTGAGTCTTTGCATCTTGGTCGGCGTCGATTGAATTCGCCGGGCACTGCTGCCTTCATTCCCCGCCTGATTGTCTTGAGAAGGGGCTCTCGTTGAGGCTAGCACCCTTTTTCTCTGTCCTGACTTTCCTGTCAGTGGCAATTTGCCTGCATTTTTTAGCGGGCTTTCCCTTCAGTGACAATATTCTGCTCTACCTCCTACTAGCTATTTCTTGTGCTCTTGGTGTTCTGTTATTAAAAGCACGACATCGCCCGGTCATTTTTGAATCGTCGCCAAGTGAAGGCAGGGATTCACTGGAGGATATTGCCAATATCTGCAAGGTGGTGATATGGCAGGTCGATAAGCAGGGCCGACTAACTCAAGTTCTGGGTTGGCAAGGTATTAACAATGAAGTCGATACCGCAGATTTACTCGGTCGTGATATTGCTGTTCTTAATGATGATTATCCCGAATTTTGTGCGCTGTTATCGCGAGCCCAGAGCGGCGATGAGTTTGTAGCCCACAGTGTTTTTGGCTCGCAGTCTTACCAGCACAGTTTTTCTAAATTGACGGATAGTGACGGACGCCCAGCGGGTTTTCAGTGTGTTTCTCTCGATGTTACAGAGGACCAGCGGATTTATAATCGCCTGGCCTTTACCGAGCAGGTTATTGCTACCGCCGGTGATGCTGTGGTCATCTTTAACCGCCGACATAAGGTACTGAGTGTCAATCACGC
>QNFO01000007.1 GCA_003646355.1 Gammaproteobacteria bacterium | reverse complement strand
TTCCAGATCGAGAATCAAGCCATCGGCATTGGTACCCGAACCTTTGGCAATCTTCTTCTCACTGTCAGCGGGTAAAAAAAGCATTGATCGCATCAATATTCTCCGCAGCTTAGTCTTTGGGGCGCGTGGCCATTAAGGCAGTACGCTTAACGGTGGCAACCAGTTCATCGCGCTGATTAAAGCCTTCGTGAAGGAAATTCACGATACCCGAGTCATTACGCGACTTGCTGATGCGCTTATCGAGCACAGTGGTGCGTGCGCGGATGGTGTCGCCATGGAAGGTCGGGCGCGGGAAGGAGATATCAGTCATGCCGAGGTTGCCCAGGGTTGTACCCAGAGTCAATTCCGTCACCTGTACTCCAACCACCAAAGCTAGAGTAAACATACTGTTCACAATGCGCTCGCCATAAATGCTGTCTTTGGAAAACTCGGCATCGAGATGCAGGGGTTGGGTATTCATGGTCAGGCAGCTAAACAAGGTATTATCGTATTCGCTCACGGTGCGACGCACCTGGTGATCAAAAACCGCACCTTCTTCAAAATCTTCAAAATAGTAACCGGCCATCTCTCTTCCTCTCGCTAATGAATGTGGAAATGAAATTGTAGCATTCGAAGGACTATGGATACGACTCGATCCCGCACCAGAATTTTTAAGCGCTAACCTGCACAGACACTACTCGTAGTAAACTAGCCAACAAATAAATAATAACGCCAACCCACTAGAAACCGAGCCTAGCCATGACAGATAACAGCACAGCAAAACCCCTCACTTTTGATCAGGTGATAGAACAGCGCAAATCGGTACGCGGCTTCCTACCCAAGCCCATACCCAAAGATGAATTACATAAGATTTTCGCCCTCGCCCAGCAAGCTCCATCAAACTGCAATATTCAACCCTGGAACGTCGTTGTCGCCTCAGGTGAGTCTTGCAAGGCCTTACGTGACAAGCTCGTAGCGGCAGTTGAGCAAAAGCTGGCACCCAATCCCGACTACTCTCGCACTGAACGTTTCGAGGGTGTGTTTCGCCAACGCCAGGTCGACACGGCCGTCGAACTCTATAACAATATGAATATCGGCAGGGGTGATAACGAGGGCCGACAGTGGGCAATGATGCGCAACTTTGAGCTCTTCGACGCCCCTCATATCGCCTTTATTTCTATGCCGAAAATATTTAATGAATCTGTGGCTATCGACGTCGGCATGTATGCCCAAACGCTGATGTTATCAATGACCGCCCACGGCATCGGCTCCTGCGCCCAGGCCAGTGTCAGCCGCTACCCGGATATTATTCGCGAGCACTTCGGGCTCGACGACAGCCTCGCCGTATTGATTGGTATTTCCTTTGGTTACGAAGACACGTCAGTTCCTGCCAATAAGACAATCGTGCCCAGGGCCAACATTGAAGAGGCGGTATTATTTTTAGATTGAAACCTAAGGACTAACAAGATCACTCCTTTAGTTACGGTGGAGAAACCATTAATACATAGATAAATATTTTTACTCCCACCCTCGTCTTAATCACACAAAGGGGCATAAATAAGTTGCTACCCTTAAATACAAAAAACCGATGTTTTGGCATCGGTTTTTTGTATTTAAGGGTAGCCTTTCGGCAAATTAGAACTGGTAGGTTAATCGCACCGTAACATCATCTGACCACTCCACAGGGGCAAAGATTGAGCCATTATCTTTAGCATCAATGAAGTTAGCAAAGGCTTCAACAGTCCACTCACCTGAGGGCTTATATCGCACCGCTGGCTGAATCATAAAGCCGCCGTTTAAATCATAGAGCACCGATAGATCAGCACGCCATGTAAGGTTGGGGAAGGGCTGCTGCAGCGCAAACACCAAACCATCCCAGCCCCGGCCTTGCTCACCATTACCGGGCAGGTGATTAGCATCACCACCAAGACCGCTTAAATGACGACCCAACATGTCACTCTCTGATTTATGCATCCACTCAAAGATAAAAAATGTTGCCGGAAAATTATCAGAAAAACGCTGGTATTTCTCGAACGTTAAGCTGGTCACCCACTCATCATGAGAAATAAAGTTACTGCCAACACCAGGGTTAGTGAATTTTTTATCGGGGGTATAGCTACCCTCAAAACGCACCACCAATTGATCTAAAAATGTATCCGGCTCAGCATAAAAAATGTAGTTAAAGCCCAGACCAAAAATATTCTCCGATGCATACTCTGCCTCTACAGACGCTATAAGAGGCGCCTGAAAAGCTGTGACCAATGTATCCACGACAATTTTACCCTGGGCTATTGTAGAAACATTCGGATCACCTACCCCGTCAGTCAAGCCATAGAAAGATAACAATGTAAATACATCATCAATATAACCATAATCCGCAATTAAGCCATTCAGCACCGCAAGGCCATCGATACCTGCCAAAGCAGTTCCATTAAACCAGTCGGCCGCTGAATTAAAACCGAACTCTCCCGTTAGATCCTGAGTGAACGGTTGGCTAGCGGCCAACTCCCCGGAACTACCTGGTACAGGGAGGGGCCCGTTGAGCGGACTACCCGGCAAGGTCAGTCCACCTGGTATGGTTTTCATAATAGGGTCTGGATTGTGACGGCTGATGGCAAAAAACTGCATACCTAAATTGCCAACCTGCCCACGTAAGCGCACACCAGCATTCCAGTTGTCATCGACTTTGTCATAGCCCGACTCAAAATCAACTGTCGCTTGGTAAGGCAACAGGCTATAGGGTGAACCTCGATTGGGTATGACAGAGGGCTGGAACATTTGAGTAAAGACTTCTATCTCCCAATCCTGGTTTAAGTTGTAGCTAGCTCGAATACCCGGTGCCGACAAACGCTCATCCGCATATTCCTCTGCGCCAAAATCGAGGAACAAGTGGCGACGTAAATCCAGACCATTAGCCATATCAGCCACGCGGAAAAACAAGGCCTCACCCCAGGCAATTTGCTGTTGACCGACACGTACCCATAACGGCCCTTTCGCGTAATCGAGATAAAGCGAAGGTAAGTCGACCATATAGTCGTCATCACTTATCGATAAAAAAGTCGCTTCATTGCCGTGATTGTCGACACTAAAAAGATTGTTGTCACCGTAATCATCAAATACATCCGGCTGATAGTAGCCGCGCACTTTAACAAAGCCTGTAAGATTATTCGTAAAATTAACACTAACATCCACTTCGGCACGTGTGGCAAACACATTCCAGTCTGTCTCCTGGTCGAGCTTCGGCTTGGTCAGGTTTGGCGGTATATAGCCGTTAGAACAGGGATTTAATCCGGGTGGTGACAGCCCATCAATCAAAGCACAAGCCCCCGGGTCAGTCAGCGCACTATTAGGCTGACTTTTGCCATTAAGCGGGTTGCCATGGGGATTATTCGGATTTTGATCATTATTAATTTTATAGGCCATTTCCTGGCGAATAAAACCAGAGACTGAATAGTCAAAGGCCGATACGGCGGGCGACAACAAAGGTGCCCCAACCAGTGCCAGCATCGATACTCCTAGCCGTGCTTGTTTATTATTTATCATGTAAAACCCCTTTAATTTCTACTTCTCAATTATCGTTATCTTTAAATTTTTACGATAAGAACGACCGAAGGGATATGGCTCTGTAGCCACTCCGCTTATTATTTTTATTAAGCTCAGGTTCTTATTGTTCTAATATTTTCCAGCAGTCGTTATCAGCTACCCAGTCGACGAATAGCCTGAATGGTCAGGTACTTGTCGTAGGCATCTTCTGTATTGAACTGCGTCTTCAGGCCGCCCTTAATGCTTTGCGCGTGGTTAAAACGCGTAAAGCGGTTGGTCTGTACGTCCATTGCGTGAACGTAGGACCAGGACCATTCGGGGTTACCGTGGGAATCAGGATTGATAACGTCGCCACGCTTCTGTTGGCTAAAGCCAATTTCAAAGGAGCGCCACAGTTCACCACGACGGTCATAAGTTACATAGCCAATGGCGGCCATGTTGCGCACGTCGAGCCATACACGTTTTTTGCTAACCGGTGCCCGTGGGAAACCCAGCGGCTCGGCTTCAACAACGATGACTTCGGGGCAAAGCTGGAAGTCGACTTCGTAGAAGTTGAGACCTTTTTTACCGCCGTGCAAGGTTTTGTCTTTGGACCAGTTGTCCTGATCGCCGTGCCAGGTGTTGGACTGTGAGCCAAGGAAAGGACCACGGCCAATGATTTTGTAGTTGCCCCAGGTAAGCATGGGGTCGCCAGCGGCCCAGGCGTCAGACAGGAAGAAGGTGATGCCGGGTACCAGCGGCTCAAAGCGCTGGTTAGTGGGGAAGCGACGTACGCGCTTGAACGCAGGCAGGTAGCCAAAGAGATCGGGGAATTCACGCTGATCGTACTTCCAGATGTTGAGGAAGCTGGTGCCTTTTACGTCATTGGGTGAGGTGAACCAAACGGCCTGATAGCGCAGTTTGTCTTCATGACCTTCCCAGTAGGGGCCATCGGGATTACTAACGAGGCCAACGGTGTTCTTTTCACACCAGCCCAGGTTGTATGAGTATTCGATGTCGCCATCGGGGCCGATGTCGTTATCTTCAACGCCGTAAACGGAGGTGTCATGGCGACCCCAGCTCATGGTGACGTTGGCAAAGGCTTCGAGGCCAGTTTGTGGGTCGGGGAAAGGTGAGCCACCAATCCAGGGCTTGCCGGTACCTTTAACGACAACATTGCCGTTCTCGTCGAATGCGCCCATGCCCTGGTTGCGCAGGGTGGCTTCGAGGTAGTCGCGAGGGTAGAGTTCTGTTACATCAGTGGTGGTCGGTGCAATGCGAATGCGACGGCCTTGCTGGGTAATCTGGATGTAGACAACGGGGTCGATAATGTCTTTAACAAACTCAACGTTGTTAGCATCGACAATATCGCCGGTTTTGATTTTACCTTTGGTCAACACTTCAATGTTGGTCAGTTCTTCCGGGTAGGCTTTACTGATATCACCGGTGTTGCCGACCAGCGGCATCATGGAGGTGAGAACACCAGCGCCCATGGCACCTTTGGCCATCTTGTCCATAAAAAACCGACGGCTGTAGTCAAAATCGTACTTCTTAATGTGCATTAACCATACTCCTAAATACTAGTTCCAGCCCCTACCATTCACTCGGTGGGGCTATGTTTCTATTACTTACAAACCCTGTATAACATTTACAAACTCACCCTATTTTAGGGATTCTTCGCCACCTGCATACTCTGACAAGTCAACGCCTTCGCCAACCAGGAGATCTTCAGAGCTTACAAACTTCGGCTTAATCAACCAGACCAATAAGGGCACAACGATCAAGGCAATGACCATATTGATCAGCATCACCATCACCAGCAATAAGCCCATGTCGGCGAGGAACTTCAATTCAGACATAAAGTACCAGGGCAGTATGCCGATCAAAACGATGGTCGCCGTAAAGAAGATGGCCTTACCCGTGGTTGCTACAGCGGCGTAAATCGCTTTGCCATAGTCTTTAAAGCCCTGGTATTCCTCACAGATACGACTCAACAAGTAAATGCCGTAGTCGATACCCACACCGATACCAATCGCGGCAATCGGCAAGGTATTTACGTCGAGGCCAATACCCATGAACACCATGGCTGCCGCGAGGAAAATATTCGACAAGTTAACCGGTATCAGTAGCAAGACACCTGCAACCACCGAGCGATAAGCCCAGGAGCAACTGATCAAGATAACCAGGTTCAATAAACCCAGAATAATGTACTGGTAGAGATCGACGGTATCGTTAATTGACTGCTGTAGAGCGATCGTGCCTGAGCCTAAACGGATGCGGTAGTTGTCGTGATCAATACCAATCTCGTCTAATGCCGCTCGCACTGACTCTAGCGCATCGTCCACAGTCTCTTGCTTGTTATCTTTGTACCACAGAGAAACCGTACCGTTTTGCTGAACAAAATCCGTAACGTGGGAGAACGCCTTAGGACTGGTGCCGAAAAGCACTGCGCCAGAAGCGGCCTGTACAGCCATATCCGTTTGATCGAGCGGCGCCCATTTGGGATTACCACCACTAAACAAGCGGTTAGCCTCAGGCAAATAATCGGCAAATGACAAGGTTGCCACCGGTGGGTTTTCACCACTCTCAACGATACGCTGTAGCTCAGTCATCTTAAAAATAGGATGGGCCTGCTTCAGTAAACGCTGCTGCTTTTGCTCTTTAACTTCAAAGATAATTTCGAGTGTATTCAAGCCCGGAAAATGACTGTTAATTTCCGCAATGGCGACATTGTATTCAGAGTCACTCCACAGCAAGTTACTACCCGCAACCGGGTTGCCGATTTTCAACTCGAGCATTTTCGCAACGCCGAAAACTGACAATAAAATCACAACAACAGTCGTAATCTTCGCCGGCTTACCATAGCTCAGCTTGCTGACCTTTTGCAGCATGTGCTTGATGCCTGCATGAATAGCCGCATGCTCGCCATCAAGACCAATGATTTGGTTGACGTTTCTCGGCTTAGGCATCATTGACAACAAAATGGGTGTAAGGAATACGCCAGTGGGGACCAGCATCAAGGCCCAAAATCCGCAGAAGACGGCAAAACGCTCCATTGTCGGGATAGGCGCGATGGCAATCAAGAACAGACCAATGGCATCGGTAACAATGCCTAAAATGCCCGGCGCCATCATTACACTCATGCAAATTTCTGCCGATTTCTTTTTATCTTTAACGTGGTAGTAAATCTCGTAATAGCGCTCGATAAACTGCACCGCGTGACTAAACGAACGTGCAACCAGCAATATCGGCACTACCATAATCAGTGGTTCTATGGGGTCGCCAAGCCAACCAACGAAACCAAATCCCCATACGGCAGCGACCACACTCGTCAACACTGGCACAACGATGCCAACAACATTGCGCATATAAAGGAATAATGAAATTAACAGTGCCGCGCCAGTGATTCCAAAAATTTGCAGCATTTGTTTTTCATAAAAATAAACCCAACCGGTAAGCACTGGCTGGCCTGCGACATGGATTTCATGGGCATCATCGCGCTCAGCGTCGATGATTTTTTCCTGAATCTCGTTAAACACCACGCCGTAATCGAGCAGGCGCTCAATAAACGTTGCCTGGATAATGGTCGCTTTTTCATCGTGAGAGATAAGGAAGGCACGGCTACCCGGTGACTTTTTGACACGCTCTAAAAACTCGACCATTTCAGCTTCGGTCTGCGGCGAGTGATCACCCATCAACGGCTGGCTATCGATGCCAAAGGGGGTCGCCTGAGCGTATCGTGCCTTTTCTGTCGTAATTGAAAGGATCTGATCGTGATCAACACCTGCGATCAAATCAATATTACGTGTCATATCCCAAACTTTTTGCAAAGTAACGGGGTTGTAAATGGATTCACCATCGGTGCGTTTAATCATCACCGTAACGGTCAGGGGATTACCAAAATTAGGATGGTCTTTATACGTCTGTACAAAAGGATGAGTGCTGGGTAACAAATCGGAAAAGATCGTTTTCAGCTCCACCCGACCGATACCCACGGCAAAGAAAACAGTCAATGCGAAAAACATCAGCAATGACACCCAACGATGTCGTATCACATATCTAGACAGACGGTAACGTGCAGTCTCCAATTCAACTCCCCCTACATGTATCTTTTATTGCATTAAAATCGACGACGAACTCTATCATGATTATGTGATGGCCACCACATGATTCAAGCGCATAATCAGCCAAAAAAGCTTGCTATATCAATAGCTTCAACACATAAAAACAGGCTATAAGTGTAAGCTTGTTGACACACCTCAAGCTAAACCGAGTCTATTCCAGGCACAGGGAATTACTGGTCGCGAGAAACATAACGACTGCGGGTCACTTCGATACAGTTGACGCATTACTGAATACGGAGGGGGCGCTGAAACAGAAAGGGGGCTAACGGAAGTCGTTTTTATTAACGAAAAAACCTCAACCCGACGAAGAATACAAAAAGAAAAACCGGCACAGAAATTAACAAGGCATACCAGGGTTTAGAGCTAAGAATCCCTGCAGGGCGTTCAAAATCTGCCGTGACACCCGGGATGCTCCAGAGATCACCACTACCGCTACCCACGACCAATTGAGCCTTCATGCCTTTTTCCATATGCTGGGCAATATCACAGTGCACCAGATAGGTTTTATTGTCACTTGGCACTATAAAAACACCCGTTTGACTATGACCGCCAGCCGCTTCCATGTGGAACATGCCCCGATCATACAAATACTTGGGTAAGCCGTGAAGCATCCACTGATGACGAACATCATCTTCATTTTTAAAATTGACTGTTATGCGACTACAGGGCTTAACCTGCCACTCATGCTTATCGAAACCAAACATCGTGCTCGCATAGGGTTCGGCGTATTCAGTACCCGCAACCACATTAATTTCAAAATCCCCGTTGATAGACTCGCAGTCATCAGGCAATTTATCTTTATTGCCACCCATGACCATGCCCGTAGCATCCATAGTCATGCCCGGCATGTGATGGTGATGCGCATCAGCCCCATAACCTGGCGAGCCTAAAATCAGTGCAAACAAAAACAAAAGAGGCCGCGAAAATATTTTAGACACGTGAGCGCCCCTTTAAAACCCAGCTGACCAAAAGTCCAAAAAACAAACCCGCTAATACTGCAAGTAAAGCGAGTCTCATTATCGACGGCCCGCTTTCTTCAACACTAGCCAATAAGGCTGTAGCGCCGGATCCATCTTCCTGTCGCTGGTAAAAACCAGGAGTGAGAAAGTTTTTCCAGCCCATACCGAAAGTCATCGGCCATCCATTATCCTGCAAATACCGCTCATAAACGATGGCACTTACGTTGCCACCCGGGCCAAAACCATTAGTTGTCACGCCTTTTTCCTGGTGATCGTGCATCAACCACACGCCCTCACCATAACTGTGTAAACCATCGTTTTCAGTCGACAATTCAAGATCTACACGCTGGGCAGAGGCTATCCAGACGACATCACGAGTAATTCTGGCAGGCTCAGGGTGCTCAACACCATCATAGTGGGTAATCGTGACTTTATGGCCGTGAGTATGTATCGCAACGCCCTCACTACCACCGTTAACCACCCGCAATTTAACTGTTTCACCCGGGGCAGTAACGATTAAAGAGTCCCGCGCTGTGTAGGGAAACGAGCGTCCATTCAGGGTGTAATACTCAAAGTCGGCCTGACTAATGTCATATTCACGATTGATCAACTGCGTGACAATTCGCGGGTCATTGCTTTGCTGAATTTTCTCACCCAGCTCTTTATCGAGATCAAGGTAGTGGAGATCGTATTCCCTATCGTATTTCTCTTTCACAGCGACCGAACTATTGCGCACAAAGCCATCGCCTATATTGAAGGTCTGCACCCAGTTATTGGGGCGGTTCTCTTCAATAATAAACATGCCATTCAAGCCCATCAGCACATGCGCTTGAACTTCGACATGGCAGTGATAAAACATCGTGCCCGTCTGGCGCGGCTGCATTTCATAACTGCGCTGCTTGCCCGGCATCACCGGCTTTTCACTGATCACCGGTACACCATCATTGCCCTCACCATTTGCCGTTAGGAAAGGATGGTCAACACCATGGAAATGAATGGTGTGGGGCATATAGTGGGTGTTTTCAAGAGTTACGATAACCTTATCGCCCTGCTCAACACGAATGGCGGGAGAAGGTAGCCTCAAGCCCGGCTGAGCAAGTAGAGACTCAAAATTTTCTGTCGACATACCCGCCGATTTTGGCGCGAAAACCCAAAGCCCGGGGGTAATACCGGGAGCAATTGAGTACTGCGTAACCGGCACGTCTAAATCAGGCGAGCCGCCATTCAACTCAAAGACTTCGAGGCGAATATGAATTGCATCGGGATCGCCATCGCCATCAAGATCTCGCCCCTTAACGACAGCATCAGGCGAAAGGCGAGCATTCATCAAGGTCATGTGACCTACGTTATTTGTGCCCTTAACGAAGGCTGCTACAGCGTGGGGATTGTCGGCAAGACAGTTTGGCGACGCAGTAATCTCAATACCAGCAATGGTTTGAGCCTTACGCCAGCCCCTGATATCGGGAGGACATGCCTCTTCAGCATTGTCACTCGGCGTTGGTGGAATAACTTCCGCCTGCTGCTGAAAGCCACTTGCACCGAAGGTATCCGCGTACCAGACGCGCCATTCACGAGGGTACCACTGCCACGGTAATATCACGGCAAAGGCAAGGACCAAAACAATTAACAATAAGATCCGATATAGACGCGTCATAGTTTTATTTTTTAATCAGTGTTTTCGACTTTTAGGTGCTTTTACTTTAAACACATGCCCCCGACCCCCGGCATAAATGAACACTGCGCAGGCCATGAAAAGTGCTAAATAATATCTAACATACTTCCCGTAACGCACCTGTCCCACCGTGAAAGGAAACACCGAGGTATATTTCAGCCCTGTTTCGATATGATGGGCATTGACGATGCCAATATAGCCACCATCCTGGGTAAAGTTATGACGAATATTCATCACCCCTTTGTGGTAAAGCTTGGGTTCAGCATAGTAAGTGGTGGCACCTTTAATAGCCTGCTCACCACCCAAATCAGCTAGCGTTGCCATAACGCCAATTTCGTTAACGTCGCGAATAATACGAAAATCTAATTCCATTTCTCGCAGTTCATCGCTAATAAAATCAATAACAAAGATGCTCTGCGTCGCTATTGGAATATCTTCACAGAACTCCTGGGTCGCTCTCTCCTGGGGCAGGTAACCAGTGAAGTGAGCCTTATACCTGTCGATCTTGATAAGACAAACATCATCTTCAACCGAGACCCCACCGTGAGCCAACACAGTGGAAACTCCGCAGGCCGCCCAAACCCAAATCAAACACGCGATCACGGGTTTTACCAAAACTGCAACCTGCTTTACCAACATCAAACAACCCTCTCTCTAATTATTTTATCGACTTCGATTAAAAGAAGTTAGGCAGTACTGCACCACCGACTTCCTGGAAGTAACGCTCACCATTTTCATCGTAGTAAAAGATCATACCGGCGAAACGGCTATCGGGGTCATGAATCAAACCCGTCATGCGATATTGCTCCCATAGTGCATCAGAGGCAACCAGCTCTACATCAACAGTCTGGCCAGGCTGAATAGTATCAACCGAAACCGTCAGACCATCTTTAGAGACCATTTCTTCACCTTCGTAAATCTCACCCTCATTAATATCAGGGTTCAGGAAGCGGATATTAGCCGTTAAGAACTCGCCTATACGCAGTGGGCTATCGCTGTTGTTCGTCATCTTAACTTGCATGCTCAGGCTACGCCCAGCCAGATCATAAGTCGCATGATCAACCTCGAGCTCCAGACCACCCGTTGGTATGTCAATGGGTTCAACTTCTACCAGGCCCGTCTGCAAGGGAATGGTGATCGGATACTTATGTTCCGCCCATATATAACCACCAAGTATTAATGCCAGTGTTGCAGTGAAGAAAATACTACCGACAACAAAATCTTTTTTCGTCATCAGCTCATTGGCACGATCAGGGCCTAGCTCTCGGATGCGAATAAAGCGCGGAATAAACAACTCTTTGCGAAGCAGCCAATACAAAATATAGGCAACACCCATCGCAATCCAGATCAGATGCCAAGTATAAACCCCTTCAAGACCGTACGTTTCCAGATTGATGGTATCACCGGGAAGGGTTGTAACTTCATTGACAAAAGGCGCATCGCTATCACTTTCAGCAACCTCTAACCAAGTACCCTTATCGACCAAAGAGCCGGCATCCTTCACATTCAAAATAGGATGAACATGATAACGCCCGGCAATTCGTGCACGCAGAACCGTCTTGTACTCATAGACTTTACCGAGAGGAAATGCCGTGGAGCGCATCATCGGCACGCCGTTAACCTCGGAGTGCAACCTTAGAAAGGTTGGGCCGGGAACACCGATATTCAAAAATACGGTTTCCTCAATACTGGGCATATGCTTAGGCCACCACACGGATGTCACCAACTTACCCGTTACTGTAACGATATCGCCAACTTTGACATTTAATGGCTCTACTTTGGTATCAAACCAGTGGACGGTACGCATACGCATACTGGCCAGCTGAGCTCGCTCGCCGTGAGCCAAGGCATCACCTGCCAACAAAACCAACATCAGGCCTGCGAGCAAAGAGCCCAGCCCTTTTTTACTTGCTATTAATTTATTCATTTAACCGCTTGCTCCAACGTCAGTCTAAATAATGCGCTTGGTGTATTTGTCTAACCCGTTAATCCACGAGCCGACCCATAAAAAGATCATGTAAATCACCATGCCACAGAGAGCCGAAAACACGGCAGTTAAGGGTGTCACCGAGCCACCAAAGGTACGCAGTGTTGATTCTTCAATAATGCGCAGGTACTCAGGCGTTGTAGTTCTAATGTACTGGTAACCCATCAGGTCAGCCACCGACATCAACATACCGTTAAATTCTACCGGCACTTTATAAGGCGCCATAAACGACCAGTTAATTGGGTAAACCAACGCACCAAACAAGCCACCACCAATTAGGCTAGACACAATGAGGCTGCGACTAATGGCTAAGGCACAGTCCAACAATATACCCAAGCCTATATAAGTCGATGGGAAAACAAAGGACATGGGAAAGTTTGTAAACTCGTAAAAATTGAGATAACGACTTAACCATGACACCAGGCACAGCAGTGTTGTTACCGCCGTAGCCATTATCGGCAAGCGCACTCGCGCCCAGATACCGTAGGTAAACGGCGCAATAAACAACAGCAATGAAAATGGAGCCACCAGTGGCCACCAGCGGCGGTCGCGCCAGTCAATCCAGTAATCCCAGTCGCCTGCCGTCAAAGTAAACTGTATCTGAACACCCAGTATTAGAAACATAAAAAGAACAAGAATAATAATGCCGTCAAAACGACGGTATAGCTTCATCGCCCTCGGGTTGTCGAGCGACTTGAGATCAAGCAACCTCGCTTTAGTCTCGGCTTCTGTTAGCCCATTTGCCTGTACTTCACTCATAACGATACCTCACTACAAAAGAGTAGACTTCTCAGTGTAGTCAATAATTAACGGCGGAGAAAAATTATCCCCGCAAGCCCAAGGCTTACGGGGATAATAAGGATGTTGCGGATACTGCGGATTTTTAAGCTGACTGTCCAGCGTCTTCAGCAGTGGCTTCTGCAATCAGGCGAGCCATTTGACCGATCAACTGCATGGCCAGAGGTACCAGGAAGAACAGAGACCAACCGAGGAAAACAAAACCCCAATGGATAGGCGCTGCAAACAATTCCTCAGCGTAGAAGAAGGTGTGGCCCCACTCGTTGAAACCGTAGTTAGGCATAATCATTAAGATGCCACAAACAACCGCCAGGAAAGGCAGGGAGATTTTGTTCATATAGGCAGGGATGCGAGTGTGAGTCCAAATAAAGGCAGGAATCAGCATCGCAGTCAAAGCCGGCAGAGCAAAGTAGAAGATAATGATGTGAGTCGGTGTAAAGTCAGTATCGCGAATAGTCACCTGATGCCATGCAGCGTCAGACTCAACAGCATTTGATGCAATACAACCTGCCCAGACAGCCATTACTGAGAAAATACCTAACAGCTTCCAGTATCGCTGCAACTCTAACTCTTTGCTTATTGAACTTGCATCGGTCTCTCTCGTCATCCATAGGTAAACAGAAAGAATGACAGTAAAGCCACTCAGGAAGATCAGCTCACCATATAGGAGAGGCATCCAATAGGTTTGAAACTCGTCAGAATAGTAATCGGTACCGACGGTAAAACCCATAGTATCCAGATAAATGCGTAGTGCCGCACCCACTGCAATAATGATCGCGCTAAAAGTATAGACGAATTGGTTGCGCTTAAAATGCCCTGCCACCTTGCCATCGGTGCCGCTATCTAAGGCGACGGATTGTGTATTTTCTCGTGCCATATTGATGTACCCCTGTCTTTTTGTATTAAACTCTATTGCCGCGCAGAGCACTTAAAAATGTCTACACAACGCCTTTTCTAACAACTTGGCGCTAAATATACGCAGGTCAATGAGCCAAACGCAGAGCCAAAGATGACAACCATGGTGCAGAAAGTGACAACCCAATGACTCAATTACCTTTAACCAAGCCCATGCTTTTGTCATGAGCCGCCATAACCAGCAGTGTATAGGCGCATAACTGCTTGTAATCTATAACATAATTCAAAGGAATGGCTATTATC
This sequence comes from Gammaproteobacteria bacterium, assembly GCA_003646355.1. Next base: position 208 of record QNFO01000007.1, on the reverse strand, counting down.
TCCACAATTCATGCTTGTCTGATCAATTGTGACAACAGCTTTATTCAATAATATTTTAATCTGAGTTATTTTTTCAAATGACCCCATCATCAGCTTATGGAACACATTCCGCGCTTGAGACCGAGATCTACCTCTCTCTTCAAAAAGCGAACATCCCCCGTCTTTTACAAGAAGAGGCTTCTCAAGCCAGTACCTTCCCCTTCCAAAC
>QNFO01000006.1 GCA_003646355.1 Gammaproteobacteria bacterium | reverse complement strand
TCTTCTTCAAAATCGCCAAAGGTTGCACCTTGAATACGACTAACGATACCGGAGAAACAGAGATCAACAATGTCATCACACAGGCCCAGCGCTTCAAATAGCACGGCACCACGGTAGGAGGTGATGGTTGAAATGCCCATTTTCGAGAGGATTTTCATCAAGCCTTTATTGATACCACGACGGTAGTTTTTAAAGGCCGCATCAACACTGCAGCTCAACTCACCACTTTCAATCATGTCGCAAAGTACATGGAAGCTGAGGTAGGGGTAAACAGCGGAGGCACCGCAACCAATTAAGGCCGCAATTTGGTGGGAATCGCGAGCACTACCCGTACTGGCAATAATGTTGGCATCGCAACGCAACTCGACCTTAATCAAGTGGTTATGAACAGCACCCACGGCAAACAACATGTGGATAGGCAGTCTATTCTCAACGATATCGTGGTCAGACAAGATACAAATCACCTTGCCGCTACGAACCGCCTGCTCTACCTCTTTACAAAGATCAGTAATCGCCTCGCGTAAATCTTTTTTCTCGGGATCGTAGTTGAGATCAAACTTCTGTACCGGAAAAGCCTCGTGGTCGTTATATTTCAAGGCATAGTATTTACGCGGCGACAACACGGGGCTATTGAGATTAATACGGATCGCGTGATCAGCATCCTGCTCGAATATGTTGAGTTCTTTGCCCAGCTGGGTGCTTAGCGACATTGCGATGGCTTCACGCAAGGGGTCAATCGGCGGGTTCGTTACCTGGGCAAATTGCTGTCGAAAATAGTCGTACAAACTACGGTTTTGCTGAGACAGGACAGCCAATGGGGCATCATCACCCATGGACGCCGTCGCCTCTTGCCCACTTTCGGCAAGGGGACTCATCACCTGACGGCGGTCTTCAAAAGACACCCCGTAGAGCTTCATATAGGTATTGATTTGTTCGCTAGTCAAACTGCCCTCTAGCTCAATACCATCTTCATCCATGGTCGACTCAATGGCGCGAACGCCAGCCTTCAACCACTTTTTATAGGGCAACTCGCGGGAAAGTCGATGATCAATCTCCGCCCGTGTTTCAACCAAGCCTTCAACAACGTCGATAGAGAGCATGTCACCCGGCCCAAGGCGTCCCTTGGCAACAACATTTTCAGGCTCGTAGTCGTAGACACCAACCTCCGAGGCAACGGTGATAATGTCATCGTCAGTTAATACCCAGCGCGAAGGCCGCAAACCATTGCGGTCGAGAGCGCAAATCGCATAGCGACCATCGGTCATCACCAGACCGGCGGGGCCATCCCAGGGCTCCATATGCATGGACTGGTATTCAAAAAAGGCGCTCTCAGCGGGATCTATATCTTCGACATTATTCCAGGCTGGTGGAATCAACATCCTTACCGCACAGTGTAAAGGCATGCCGCCTATCGCCAGTAACTCCAACATATTGTCGAGACTTGAAGAGTCTGAACCTGTGCGATTAACTAGCGGCACGACATCATTAAGGTCGGGCAAAAGCGGCGATTTAAATTTTGGCGTTCTCGCAACGGACCAATTTCTGTTGCCGAGAATGGTATTGATTTCACCGTTGTGAGCCAGCATTCGAAACGGCTGGGCTAGCGGCCATTTCGGCAGGGTATTGGTCGAAAAGCGCTGATGGAAAACGCAAATAGCTGTTTCCAAACGAGGGTCTGACAGGTCTTTATAAAAATGCGGTAAATCCACCGGCATCATCAGACCTTTATAACAAACCACGGCCGCCGAAAAACTGGCGATATAAAAGGCTTTATCTTCCACCAGTCGATTTTCAATGTGGCGGCGGGCAATAAACAGTCGCGCATCAAACTGCTTATCTTCCATCCCCTCCGGGGCGGCAATAAACAGGTGCTCGATCACTGGCAATGTTTCAAGTGCGATGGGGCCAAGGCACTCAGGGTCCGTTGGCACTTCTCGCCAGCCACTAAGTCCCAAGCCCTGGCGGTCTAACTCTTCAGCAACCACACGCTTGGATTGCGCCCGGCAATTAGTATCCTGACTGAGCATCATCACGCCAACGGCATAAAGCGCTGGCAGACTCGTTGCACAAACCTCACTAGCCACACTGCGTAAAAAAGCATCCGGCTTCTGAATCAATAAACCACAACCATCGCCGGTCTTACCATCAGCGGCGATACCACCCCGGTGGGTCATGCAGGTCAGTGCTTCTATTGCGGTCTGTAACAAGCGGTGACTACTCTCACCCTTGGTGTGAGCAATCAGACCAAAGCCGCAGTTATCGCGAAACTCATCCAAACGATATAAGCCGTTCGCCATAAAAAACTCTTTTATAACAGTGAATTAGAAAGAAAACCCCCTTCAAAAATCAAAGAGGGTTCACGCAAAAGGTGGGATATTCTACACGCCGGACAGCAGGGGGACAAATTTGTCTTTTGGACTCAACGAGCCGATAAAGTCGCCCGTAATAAATCAGCACCGTAATCGCCCGTGATAACGGCCTTGCCAAGCTTTTCAAGGAGCACCAATCGAACCTGGCCACCCAGTGCTTTTTTGTCGACCGCCATCAAAGCTAGAAACTGCTCAGCAGTGATATTAGGCGGGGTGGTTGGCAAGCCCGCCTGAGACATCAAGCTAATAACCCGCTCCTGATCGGCATCCGAAATCCAGCCCAGACGCCTGGACAAATCAGCCGCCATACACATGCCTGCCGCTACTGCTTCACCGTGAAGCCATTCGCCATAACCCTCGTGAGTCTCAATGGCGTGACCAAAGGTATGACCGAGGTTAAGAATTGCCCGCAGACCACTCTCGCGCTCATCCTCACTTACGACATGTGCTTTCAGGCGACAAGAGTGCTCGACAGCGTAGAGCACGGCATCATCTTCTCTAGCCAGTAAGCACGGCATATTATCTTCAAGCCAAATAAAGAAATCCAGGTCGGTAATCAGCCCGTACTTTATAACTTCGGCAAGACCCGCACGATACTCCCGCTCAGGGAGGGTTTGCAGCGTTGTAATATCAATCAACACGCACTGGGGCTGATGGAAAGCACCGATCATGTTTTTACCCAAAGGGTGATTCACTGCTGTTTTACCACCGACCGATGAGTCAACCTGAGCCAACAGGGTCGTAGGTATCTGAATAAAATTAACACCTCGCTGATAGCAAGCTGCGGCAAAACCCGTTATATCACCAACCACACCTCCCCCCAAAGCGATGAGCGTTGTTGATCGGTCATGTCGGTGTTCCAGCAGGGCATCAAAAATCGTGCTGAGGGTATTCATCGTTTTGTACTGCTCGCCATCTGGCAGCACCAGAGAGTCAAGCGAGCGAGCATTGATGTTGCCCAACAATTCCGCCAGATAGAGAGGCGCAACCGTTTCGTTGCTGACCACCAAAACCTGATCACCTTTAATATAGGGCGCCAAAGAACTGGCACTGCGGCACAGACTACAACCAATCATGATTGGGTAGCTACGCTCGCCAAGGTCGACATTTAATACATTCATTAGAATAGAAGCTAAAATTACCGGGCGGCTATTTTAGCATAGCAGGGCATGCGCAGGATCAATGTAAAGGACTGGCCTAAACCTGTTGTCGAATTAATCCGGCGAGTTCTTGCGCCGCTGCGGCGGGCGTTTTTTTATGGCCATCAAAAACAATGTCGGCAATCTCTCTGTATAAGGGCTCACGCTCCTTCACAATACTTTCAATCATCGCCTTCTTATCATCTACTTGCAGCAAAGGTCTTTTCGTATCTTGCTGCATACGACTGTAGAGCACCTTAGCGGCAACCGAAAGATAAACAACGGTGCCACTGCGTTTTAATTGCACCCTGTTATCGCCATCAAGTACGACACCACCGCCCGTTGCAATCACCATGTTATTGCGGCTAGCCACTTCGCGAAGCATTGCTGACTCCCGCTTGCGAAAGCCGGCTTCACCTTCGACATCAAATATCCAAGCTATATCAGCACCACAGCTCTGCTCTATTTCCTGATCGAGATCCACGAATGACCTGCCAAGCAGGCGGGCCAAGTGCCGGCCAATGGTCGTTTTACCTGCGCCCATTGGCCCGACAAGAAATATAGGTACCTGCTCACTCATCGATCAAGCAAGGGGTCGCTAATGATTCTTGGCGTAATGAAGATCAGTATTTCTCGCTTAGTGCGGTCAGAAATATTCTTGCGAAATAAACGACCAATATAAGGAATATCCCCTAAAATAGGCACTTTCTCGACACCTTTCAACTCTTCCATTTGAAAAATACCCCCCAAAACCAGTGTCTGCCCGTCACCTACCAACACTTTCGTTTGAATTTCTGTAACGTCGATTGTTGGCTCAGAGCCACCATTGGAGGTGGGTACAATCTCACCGATCGTATCCTGGTTAATAATTAAATCCATGATTACTCTATTATCAGGCGTAATCTGCGGTGTTACTTCCAGCTTCAAGACCGCCTCCCGAAACTCAATGTCAGTTTCACCACTGGAGGTACCGGACTGATAGGGGATTTCGCTACCCGCTTTAATAATCGCTTTTTGCTTGTCGCCAGTTAGCAGTTTGGGCTGGGATAGAATTTCTCCAAAACCATCACTCTCCAGCGCACTCAACTCAAGATCAATCATCGTATCGTCTTTCATCAAGCCAAGCGCCAGACTGCCTGCAGGATTACTCACCCCGAGATCAACCCCAAGCGTCTCAGAAAGATCCAGGGCTGCATCAGGAACTCCCCCAAAGAATTCGGCGGGATTACCAGGATCACTATCTAAAACACTTCTTGAGCCACCAAATTGAAAGACATCATCACCAGGGGTTCTAACGCCTGCGATACCCCACCTAACACCAACTTCCTTTCGGAAATCTGTACTGGCAATAATGATTCTCGCCTCAATTTCCACCTGTCTTATTGGCACATCTATTACTTTAACCAGGCGATAGAACTCATCAATCTTATCCTGAACATCCGTCAAAATAATTGTATTCGTTCGCTCATCAACAATAGCAGTACCTCGTTCGGACAAGATACTCGATGTTGCATTTTCATCATCATCACCGCCACTGCCACTGCCACCACTATCATCAGCATTGAACAGGTCAAATAGCTCTCTGGCATCAGCATATTTAATACGAACAAACTCTGTGACTAGCGGGGCCAGTTCCACTAGCTGCTTATTGGCTTCCACTTGCAAGCGCTCACGCTCAGCAATTTCTACAGCGGGAGCAACAAGTAGAACATTTCCTTCCTGGCGTTTATCCAGACCCTTAGATTTTAAAACAATTTCCAGGGCCTGATCCCAGGGCACATTTCTCAGCCTCAACGTGATATTACCAACGACCGTGTCACTAGCCACCAAATTGAGATCAGTGAAATCAGCTATCAACTGCAATACGGATCTAACTTCAATATCCTGAAAGTTTAATGATAGTTTCTCACCGGTAAATTCAAAGCGAGACTTTCTTTCCTCAAGCTCTTCTTTCGTCGGCTTCTTCACACTAACAACATATTGATCGTCTGCCTGATAGGCCAAATAATCGTATTCCCCAGTTGCTGCAATCACAATTTGAGTTGTGGCACCGTCAGTTTTGGTATCAATAGTTGTTATCGGCGTTGCAAAATCAATCACGTCCAACTTTCGATTTAAGGCCTCAGGCAAACCTGTACGGTAGAAATTAAGGATAATATTTTGACCAACCTGGCTCACGTCAACTGTAGTATTAGCATCTGCCAAACCGACAGAAACCAGGCCTTCACCATTTTCTCCACGACGAAAATCAACGTCCGTAATTGCTTTCCCCGTTTCGACACCAACCCTATCATTCGATGAACTAGCAGACACTTCAAACAAAGGAGTATCGGCTTTTTCTACAAGAGAAGCACCCGTAGAAGCCCCAATAAGCAGCCTCAGGCCACCCTCATCCCTAAAGGTTTCAAAACCAACAGGGTCCTGTAAATTAACAATCAACCGGGTTTTGCCGCCGGCACTGAGCACAACCACACTCTGTGCATTATCGAATGCTAACGGATATTTCTTCTTATCTAATGCACTCGAAGTATCATCGAACTCAAGAACAATACGAGCGGGTGAGTCTATCGCATAGCTTTTCGGCTCGGGCAACCCACTGACAGCCCCAAGCTTAATCTCGAACCTACCCCCTGGCAGGGCCGAAAAACTAATATCATCAACGGTTGCCGTTTCTGCAAAAGCAGTCTGAATCAAGATTAAACTTGAGATAACAGCCACCACAGTCTTTGACAGAACACCTGCCAACTGCTTGATAACATTCATGCCTAACTCCTCAACATTTCTCATTAATTGCTCCCCCTGAGGGCTAACGTTCTAGGCCTTTCTACCCAGCCACCTTTCCCATCAGGGACAATTTCAAGCACTTCCATCCGGGTATCAGACACGCCAGTAATCTGGCCGTGATTTTTCCCCAGGAAATTGCCAATAGTTATTCTATGCACACCGCCCTCGCCATCATCGACAAGGGACCATGTCGTATCACCCTGATCTAACACGCCCACCAGAGAAAAGGATGAAAAATTAAACCCTTCCAGATACTCTTTTTTACGGTTTTCGTCAGGCTCTACAGCTAACCGGCCCGATGAATCTTCCTTGGCGATGGCTGACAGAGGCTTATCAAAGGGACTACGCAGAGCAATGGCGCTATAGCGAAATGTTTGATAGGGGCGAAACGTCGGCAACGGCTCTATCTCTCCAACCGGTTGGTTTTTCGCACCTTCCATAAATACCTGTAAATCTTTATTTTTCTCACCAGAACAACCCGCGAGTAGACCGAAGGCCAACATTATCGTTAGCGCTCTAACTGTATTGCCAGTTTCCATCTTTATTCTTCCTGACCTTTATATCGATAGGTTTTCGCATTAACTTCAAAAATCAGCCGACTTCCTTCTTTACTCGCCTTCATAGAGTAGTCATGCAAGGTGACAATCCTGGGCAAACCCGCAACACCGCTGACAAAGGTTCCTACATCGTGGTACTCACCCTCAGCAATAATCTTTATTGGTAGCGCAACGTAAAACTCTTCAGACTGCTCTTGTTGCAGCGAGATCGTCTTTATATCCAGGCTACTTCCGTAACCAATCTCTGTAATATCTTCCAGTAAACCTGGCACTTCCGTATCACCCGGCAACTGCGACAGTAATGTACCGAAAGACTCCTCTACTTCCACCATCTGTAGGCGATAAGCATCAAGATTGGCGGCCTGAAAAGCTTTTTCCTGGTAGGTTTTACGCAAGGCAACTTCTTTACCGGTGACAGAATCTAAAGTAAGGTACAAATCCTTCACATGCAAAAAATAACCCAACACAACAATAACTATAAAAAGCCCCCCGCCGAGCAAGGCCTTAAAAAGAACGGGCCAAACACCGATATTGTCATAGTCCAGTTCAGAGACATCTAGCTTATTGAGTTGAAACCCACCATTTGTGTTAGCCACTTTACGCCCCCCCCTCATCGTCATTTTCGATCTCGACCTTTTCCACTACCACATGAAGCTCAAACCGACTTCCCTGCTCGCCAAGAGTGTCGTCTGCTTCAACCTTGGTAAGGTTTGGCTCTTTGAACCGCTCAGAAGCATCAAGCTGGCGCATAAGCGTTGAAATTCTATTATTGGATTCTGCAAAACCAACTAAAGCAATTTTCTCTGCTGTCCGGTTAAACTCAATAAAAAAGATACCGTCTGGAACCGATCGTACAAACTCATCAAAGACTTTGACAACGCCAGGCCGGTTGCCCTGTAAGGCCTTAATGACCTCCATTCGCTCTAGCACTTGCTGACGCCTCAATTGAAGCTCTTTAATTGCTTTTACTTTCTCATCAAGCACTGCTATCTCAGCTGTCAACAGGCTATTTCTTTCACTTTGCCAGCCAACTTGCACCTGCACCCAATGCCCCCAGGCACCAGCTAGCAACAAGGCAACGGCCGCAACCATACCCAGAATGATCAGAAATTCTTTCTTTTTTTCCTGCCGCTGAACTTCCCGCCAGGGAAGTAGATTCACATTCGCCATAGCTATTCAAAACTCCTAAGTGCCAGCCCCGCAGCTATCATCATAGCCGGCGCATCCATTGCCAACGCAACCGCGTCAACCTTGCTCCCAACCGCCATATTGAGAAACGGATTAGCAATAATTGTCGGCAAACCAAGTTTTGCTTCCACCTCATCTTTTAAACCTTCGGTCGCAGCCACACCACCCGCTAAGATCAACTTATCAACGTAGTTGTATTGACTAGAGGAAAAGAAAAACTGCAACGATCGTGAAATCTGCTGAATCAAAGCTTCTTTAAAGGGATCAATAATTTCCGCTTCATAATCTTCAGGTAGTCCGCCTTGCTTCTTCGCTTGCCCTGCCTCTTCAAAAGACAAACCATAACGACGCTGGATCTCTTCGGTAACCTGTCTACCACCAAAAAGCTGCTCTCGGGTATACAAGGTCTTGCCTTCAACAAGAACGCTCAAGGTCAGCATCGTTGCCCCGATATCCGCAATGGCGACAACTTGCTCACCCAAATTCTCAAGCTGTTCAGTGATCAGGTGAAATGCACGCTCAATGGCAAACACCTCCACATCAACAATCTTTGGCGTCAAACCCGCTGCAGTCAATGCCTCTACACGAAGGTCAACATTTTCACGACGACAAGCCGCCAATAAAACATCAACTTGATCTGGGTTTACTTCAGACGGGCCAATCACCTCGTAGTCCAGGGCGACCTCATCCAGGGGATAGGGGATATATTGATCTGCTTCAAGAGACAGCTGGGACTCCATACCCTGATCACTTAAATCAGCCGGCATCTCGATTACCTTAGTAATCACAGCGGAGCCTGCTACAGCGACAGCAGCGTCCAAAGTCTTCGGCTTCGCCTGAGTCACCACTTTACGAATGGTTTCCTCCAAAGCATCCACATCGTTGATGTTTTTCTCGACGACGGTGCTTTGCGGCAAAGGCCGAACCAGATAACTTTCAACCCGATACTTATCGCCTACTCTGCTCAATTCAAGCAATTTAACTGTGGATGATGTGATATCAATCCCCAGCACAGGCTTTGTTTGTTTATCCAGAAAACTAAAAATTCCCATTTTTATTTTCTAATTCCTACAGTTAGGCAAAATTTATAAGAAGACACTTTAACTATTTGTCACAGCATTTCAAGTACAATTCACTGTCTTCTTAGCTCTATAATGACGAACAACGACTAGTCGACTAAATCGAACCTATGAAACACCTATCAACCTTGATGCTTCGCCTCACCTACCTTCTAGTCATTCCAGCATTGGGGGGCGCGCTAATCGTCACTTCCAGCTTGTATCTCTACCTTAGTCCGAAATTACCTTCGGTTGAAACCCTCAAAACCGTTAAACTTCAAACACCTTTGAGAGTTTATTCACAAGATATGAAACTTATTGGTGAGTTTGGTGAAAAACGCCGAACACCGATTAGTTTCGACGCAATCCCCCCTCCATTTGTTAACGCGGTTCTCTCAGCCGAAGACGATGGTTTCTATTCTCACATTGGCGTCGATTTTAAAGGTTTAGCTCGCGCGGCTCTGGAACTGGTTACCACTGGGCACATACAAACCGGCGGTAGCACCATCACCATGCAGCTCGCCAGAAACTTTTTCCTCTCTCGGGAGCAGAGTTTCATTCGCAAATTCAATGAAATCTTGCTTGCGCTCCGCATTGAAGATGAACTTGAAAAAGATGAAATACTCGCCCTTTACGCCAACAAAATCTATCTAGGCAACCGCTCCTATGGCGTAGAGGCTGCGGCTATGACCTATTACGGCAAGTCGATCAGCGAGCTCTCCCTGGCTCAACTGGCAATGATTGCCGGCCTGCCCAAAGCACCATCAAGGTTTAACCCCATCATAAATCCCGAACGTGCGCTGACGCGGCGCAACTGGATACTCGGACGCATGTACAAACTGGGACATATTGACCGGACAGCACTCGAGATGGCCCGAAGTCAAACTATTACCGCCAAGTACCATGGCTCACTTAAAGATTACGACGCACCTTATATAGCCGAGATCGCTAGACAAGCAGCGGTAGATTTACTGGGGGCCGAGACCTACACCTCCGGTTTTTCAGTATTCACCACGATTGACACCACACTGCAAAGCTACGCAGACCAGGCTCTGACGAACGGCCTCCTCAGCTATGACTGGCGCCATGGCTACCGAGGTCCGGAAGCTCACTTCGATAACCCCACCCAATGGCCGGCCGCTTTATCAAACACCCTCCCAGGGCAAGGCCTGGAACCCGCCATCGTTACCAGCGTTGAGGGAAACAGTATCATCCTTCAAACTCGAGATAATCCCAGCATCGTACTCAACACTGAAGGAAGCTTGAAAGGCTTAAGAAGCTATATTTCAGAGAACAAACGTAGCGCACCTATTAAAGACCTCAGCACTGTATTTTCCCCTGGCGATCTCATTCGTATTAACAAAACAGCCAGCGGCGAGTGGCAGCTAACACAAACGCCCGATGCCCAGGCGGCACTGGTCTCACTCAATCCCGACACCGGAGCAATCAAAGCCATGTCCGGAGGGTTTAACTTTTATCGAAGCCCTTTTAACCGCGTAACCCAGGCTCAACGTCAACCAGGCTCCAATTTCAAACCCTTTATTTATTCTGCCGCACTAGAAAAAGGCATGACACCTGCAAGCATGATCAACGACGCTCCTCTCACCTTTAACGACGAAAATATCGAAACCCAGTGGCGGCCCGTAAACAGTGGCGGCAAATTTTATGGCCCGACCCGACTGCGCCAGGCGCTCTACTTATCCCGCAATCTGGTATCCATCCGCGTCCTGCAATCGACTGGCATCACTTACGCCATCAACACCGCATCCAAATTCGGCTTCAACCCCAAGCAACTCCCTCACGATTTATCACTTGCTCTTGGTAGCCATGCCGTCACACCACTCGCAATTGCCGGCGGTTATGCGACATTTGCCAACGGCGGCTATAAAATTGAGCCCTACGTGATTGAGCGTATTGCCGACAGTGACGGCGAGAATGTTTTTCAGGCAATGAACCCCATCGTTTGCCGAGACTGCACCAAAAAAAGTGACTCAGAAGAAAGTATTGACGAACCAGGCAACCCAGCAGAACAAAGCGCACTGCCCGAAGAAACAAACCCGGTGCGCCCTTCAGCAAAAAGGATACTGGAGCCCCGCGTCGCCTATCTCATCGACTCAATGCTTAAAGATGTCGTTAAACGGGGCACCGCCACTAAAGCGCGAGCGATGAAACGCAATGATATCGCCGGTAAAACGGGCACCACCAATGGCCCGAGGGACGCCTGGTTTTCTGGCTACAACCCCGACCTGGTGACGACCACCTGGCTTGGCTTTGACGACAATCGCAAAATCGGTCGCCGGGAGTTTGGCGGCTCGGCAGCCTTACCTATCTGGATAGACTATATGAGCAAGGCCCTGGCTGGCCAACCTCAACGCTACCACCCCCAGCCGGCGGGTCTCGTCTCAGTGCGTATCGACCCAAAAACCGGGCTGAGGGTTTCACCCAGCGAAAAGAATGGTATTTTTGAACTCTTTCGAGAGGAAAATCTTCCGGCCTATGGCGATACCAGCAACCCTGATCAAGTTTTTGAAACTGACAACTCGCTACCGGAAGATATTTTCTAGCGCTGTCTTTATTGAGAGTTGTACTTATTCAAAGCTGCGCCTATTGAGGATCGAGCCCCAACAACAAGTCTCGCCAGGGGAAAGCAGTATCACCCAGCACGTAAAAATAAGGATTAAGCAGCGCATCTTTTTCGTTGTAACGCAGCAGCTCCAGGTCGAAATTTAATACCTGACCACCCGCCGCTTCAACAACAGCTTGCGCCGCTGCTGTGTCCCACTCCATGGTCGGCGCCAGTCGCGGATAAATATCGGCACTGCCCTCGGCGACCAAACACAGCTTCAGTGAGCTGCCCATATTGCAGGTATCGGTCTGACCCAGGTCTTTCGCCAAAGCCCTTAGCAGGTCATCGACAGCGCCAGCCCCATGACTGCGGCTCGCCACCACCGTCACGGGCTTATCCGCACCACCACGCCCGCTCATCGTGCGCACCGCAATAGGCTGCCCAGGCTGATCGCCCTCAATTTTATAGGCACCCGCACCACTCAAGCCGGTGTAAGTAACACCGCTGACAGGGACATGCACCACCCCCAAAACAGGCACATGATTGTCCACCAGTGCCACATTAACGGTGAACTCACCACTGCGTTTGATAAATTCTTTGGTGCCATCGAGAGGATCAATAATCCAGTAACGCTGCCATTGGCTACGCTCTGAAAAAGGCGGCGCTGCCGCTTCCTCGCTCAGTACCGGCACGCCTTCCAGCAGGCCCTCTAAACCATCGGCCAATATATGGTGAGCTGCCAAATCAGCCGCCGTCAGTGGCGACTCATCCGCTTTCACTTCGACACCAAGGTCACTGCGCGCATAAACCTCGAGAATAGCCTCCCCCGCTCGGCGACAAAGCGCCACGACCTCATCAACAACGGCTTTATTCACAACTGCTTGTTCCACACTCACTCCCTTCATCCTTTAACCCTTAAAAATGTCGCCTGCCTATTTGATAGGTCGCGACTGCAAATAATCTCGCGCCATATACAAGGCAGTAATCGAAATACCATCGCTGACATCCGCACGCGCAACCAGCTCAGACAAATTGTCGAGAGGCCACTCCATCGTCGCCATCGGTTCCGGCTCGTCCCCCGGCAGTGATTCCTCGTAGAGATCCCAGCCCACTAACACGTCGATGCTGCGTTCCATATACGATGGCGTCAAATGGATACTCTTTAAAAACCGCAACTCGCGAGCGCCAACACCCGCCTCTTCCTTTAACTCTCGATTGCCCGCCGTCAGGTTATCCTCCCCCGGATCTATCGCACCCTTGGGCAAACCCCATTGGTAGGCATTAATACCGGCGCTGTACTCCTGAACCAGAATAACCGAGCCCTCTGTGGTAACGGGCACCACAGCCACTGCGCCATAACCCGACGAAGCCAGGCGCTCATAGGTGCGCTCCACGCCGTTAGAAAAACGCAGATCCAGCTGTTCAACCTGAAACAGGCGGGTCCGGGCAATACGCTGTCGCTTCAAAATCAGAGGATTAGTCGGCATACTCGAGCCTTTCGTTTTGACGTATCGTTTCTATTCAATCGTTTTATTTCAAAGGTATTATCGACCATGCTCGACTGGAACACCATTGACACTGTATTGCTCGACATGGACGGTACCCTGCTCGACCTGCATTTTGATAATTTCTTCTGGCAACACCACCTCCCGGCCCGTTATGCGGAGCTTCACAAGATCGAGCCCGAGGCCGCACTCGACAAGCTCTACAAACGCTTTGAAGAAAAACGCAGCTCCATTGAATGGTATTGCACAGACTTCTGGTCGGCTGAACTCGGCCTCGACATCCCCGCCCTGAAAAAAGAGGTGCAGCACCTGATTGCCGAACGCCCCCATGTGCGACAATTCTTAAGCGCCCTCGGCAACACCCACCGCCAACGCATCCTCATCACCAACGCCCATCGCGACAGCCTCAACCTGAAGCTTGAAATCACCGGCATCGACGACCTGCTCGACACGCTGATTTCATCTCACGATTACAGCGTGCCCAAAGAATCACCCATCTTTTGGGAGAGTCTCAGCAAACAAATTCACTTTGACCCCAAACGCACCCTGTTTATTGATGACACCGAAGATATGTTGAGCGCCGCAGAGGATTTCGGCATCGCCCACCTGCTGTGTATCAGCCAGCCTGACAGTAAAACCACAGCGCGCACGGATCTTAAATATCCGGCCATTGAACACTTCTCAGACCTACTACCAATCAACTAAAGACTGCCATGGAAAAAGTTCGCATTGATAAATGGTTATGGGCCGCGCGGTTTTTCAAAACCCGCGCCCTCGCCAAAGCCGCCATCGAAGGCGGCAAAGTTCACATGGGCGGGCAGCGGGTAAAAGCCAGTAAAGAGCTAAAGGTAGGCACCGAACTCACCATTCGCCAGGGCTGGGACGAAAAGCAGATACAGGTCGATACCCTGAGCGATAAGCGCAGAGGCGCACCAGAGGCCGCCGCCCTGTACACCGAAACAGAACAGAGCATTATCGAAAGAGAGCGACGCGCCGCCGAACGCAAAGCAGCGGGCAGTAGCCACTACCCGCCTGATCAGCGGCCCAACAAGAAACAACGTCGGCAAATCCATCGTTTTCAACGCGAGCAAGAACTCGACTAAACACCCCATCCGATCAAGCGCTCTGGACAAAATAGGGCATCTTTCGTACATTGCAGCCCCGCTGAGCAAGCCCACCAATCCATCGGTAAAGTAATGTCCAAACCTGACAACGATCTGCTGCAGAGATTTCTCTTTGAACAGAGTGACGTACGCGGCGAAATCGTCTCCCTGCAAGACAGTTATCAGGCTGTGCTCGCCAACCACAAACAGTCTGTTCAAGACATACCTGCAGCCATCAACACCCTGCTCGGCGAGTTTCTCAGCGCCGCCGCCCTGTTGAGCGCGACACTCAAGTTCGACGGGATTATCACGCTGCAGGCTAAGCCCAAAAACGCGGGCGCACTCGAGGTCATCATGGCCGACTGCACACGCCACAATAATCTGCGCGCCGTTGCTCGCTACGATGAAAACAAAGCCCCGACCGGCGAACAGAGCTGCGACTTTCGCACCCTGCTCGATGGCGGCTATCTGGCAATCACCATCGACCCCGCTAAAGGCGAGCGCTATCAAAGTATTATCGCTATTGAGCACGACTCACTCAGCGAATGCCTGAACACCTATTTCCAACAATCAGAACAGCTACCCTCCCGCATCTGGCTGGCCGCTGATGGCAACAGAGCC
>QNFO01000005.1 GCA_003646355.1 Gammaproteobacteria bacterium | reverse complement strand
TTTCCAGCTCGGCACCAAGTACAGCGACGCCATGAACGCGAAAATACTCGACGAAAACGGTAAAGAAAAAGCCATGTTAATGGGCTGCTACGGCATCGGTATTAGCCGCATCGTCGCCTCGGCTATTGAGCAAAACCACGACGACAAAGGCATTATCTGGCCCGAATCCCTCGCGCCCTTCCAGCTCGCCATCGTCCCCATTAACCCCCATAAGTCCGAGGCGGTGCGTGAGGCCAGCGAGACCCTCTACACAAAACTTCGAGAAGCCGGTCACGACGTGCTATTGATGGACGAAAAGAAAGCCAGACTCGGTGTTATGCTCGCCGATATTGAATTAATGGGTATTCCCCATCGCCTGGTTATTGGCGATCGAGGTCTGGAAAATGAAGCTATTGAATATAAATATCGTCGCGACGCCGAAAGCTCAGATATCAAGCTGTCTGAACTTGATGCCTTTTTGGCTAAAGCTCTTATTGTCGACTAATCATCAAGCAGCATTAGCGCTGCACAGTAGGCTCAATGCCATCGCTTAAACGTACAAAACCACGACACTACCTCAGCCTGTTAGCACTACTGTTAACAGCGCTGCTGGTAGTGCCGTCGGCCTTTAGCGCGCAAGCGAGTGATCCGGAATTATTACAAATATTGCGCGACACGGTGAGCCAGGCTGACAGCTTTGACGATCGCTTCGATGCCGAAGTGTGGCTGCTGTCAAAATCCAATAGCATGGCGCGCTTTCTACCCGATAAAAGCCAGCGCTTTGAATTCCTGCGCAAAGTACACCGTGCCGCCACCCACGCTGGGCTACAACCTGAAATCGTACTCGCACTGATAGAAGTTGAAAGTCATTTCGACCCCTACGCAGTGTCCCGCGTCGGCGCTCAGGGTTTAATGCAAATCATGCCGTTCTGGAAAAAAGAAATCGGCAGATCCAACGATAATCTCACCGATACCGACACCAACCTGCGCTACGGCTGCACCATTCTTAAACACTATTTAAATCGAGAAAAAGGCCGCCTGGCCGACGCCCTTGCTCGCTACAACGGCAGCTACGGCCAGTACTGGTATTCTGAACGGGTACTTCTGGCATGGGAGAAACGCTGGCGCTAAGGGGTCGTCCTCACACTCTAATCAGCTGCCAACAACTGCAGTAATCATTACATCTATAAGAAAATACCCAGCTCCGCTTCTTTTTTTTCACCGCTCGCTCTCTAGTTTTTAATCTTGAAATTTGTACTGTTTCTATTGAGAATTCAGTACAAAGAAAACAAAGCCTCTTTCAGGGAACATTTTGGAGTACGATAACTCTGAAAGAGAGAGCTTCGCGGCAGGTATGTCGACTATAAAAAGTGTAATACCTCAACGGTTTACGGCCAATGCCATGATTGATAACAAACTGACAAGTAGTGCCCCAGGGCTGACAACATTGCCGCTAAAACCCGCTCTGTTATCAGGGCTGTTGTTTACCCTGTTATTAATGGCTATTAGCCCAAAGACTCTGGCCGATGCTACTGCGATTGCAGAAGTCGACGAGCTTTCAAACCCGGCAAAAGCGCCGATACCCAATCTCAGCGCCAGTAACAGCAAGACGGCTAGTACGCGCTCATCTGCCCCCACCGAAACACCGGTCGCACTTGCATCCTACTATTCCACCCTGCAGAGCTACGAAGCTGAAGGCCCTTATCATCAGAATGCCTCCGAGGTGCTCTACGGCCTCGGACTGCAGTTACAAAAAAGAGGCCAACACCGCAAAGCCTTAAAAGCGCTACGCCGGGCCATGCACATCAACCGAGTCAATAGTGGCCTCAATAGTCTGTCACAGGCACCGATGCTGCGCGGTATTATCAACAGCCAAAAATCACTGGTGCATATTGAACCCGTCACCACGAGCTATAACCAGCTCTTGCGCATGCACATCGCGGCCTATGGCAGGCATGACCCCCGCATCATTCCGCTGTTGAGTGAGCTTGGCATGTGGCATCTCGATGCCTATCAATTTGATGAGAGTGACATCCAAATCGACCACCTGACCTCGGCCTATAGTCTGGTGACCTCGGCCCTGCAATTGAGTGAAACGAGCCCCAGCTCAAACCCTGCAGAACAAATTGAGCTCTTGCGCGGCGTAGCCCTGGTCAATTTTCACCTCTCTCGGCACCAGGGTGACGGGTGGTCTTCTTCTACCAGCTCCCACTACAGCTTGAGTGCCGACGGGTTTGCCACTACCAACCCACAACGCACCAAGATACTTTCCGGTGCCAGTTTTCGTCGTGGCCTCATGTGCCACCAACGTATTATTGCCTTAACAGCCGCCAACCCCAACTCGACGCTGGCAGATAATATCCAGGCTCAGACCGAACTCGCCGACTGGTATTTACTCTTCAATCGCCAATCAGAGGCCATGGCCCTCTATCAACAAGTTCAAACCAAAATTGCAGCCTCCGATCAAGCTGAGACCTTGCAACAGCAGATATTTGCCACACCTCGTTTATTACCAGCTATACGTATGGAGCACAAGCGGGGTGTCATTAGTGATTTGTTTATGAGCGCAGATGTCGACATTTCGGACCAGGGCTGGGGTAGTTCTATTGAAAACATCGCAGAGAACCGGCCTCCCGGTCAAAGCCCCAGCAATAAAAAGGGTCTGCGCTATAAAATGCTAGATGCTATTAAAGGCGCTCGCTTTAGGCCCCAGTTTGTTGATAATAACCCTGCCGATGTCAGTGATGTAACGGTACACCTACCCTTAATACACTAGTGGTCATTTAAGGAAGCTAATGTTTCAACGCGCATCTTTTACCGCCCAGCCCAGTCCTCATCGTTCATTAAGTACTGCGTTACTCCCCTGCTTATTACTTGCCCTTTTTCTGACTGGCTGTAAAAGCGCCAGCACCCCTACACAGCCACAGGCTCAAGCGCAAAGCCAGACCGCAGAGTCGGGCACACCGCAGACAGAAAGCCAAACGTCCAGCCCGGTTACAGGCGGTGCTAGATCGGCCTCGGGCGATGCCCGTAGTGATGATGAAATTATTGGCGATTTCGACAGTGAGCTCGATGCCTCAATCGCCGTTTTCGATGGCATGATTCTCGAAGAGCGCAGCAAGGCCGAGGCCATTGAAGCCAGCCTCGGTGGCGGTAATGACGGTGGTGAATCCGGAGATGCAGGAGGGGCCGGCGGTGAAGGCTCCCTGTTTGAAGACGGCGATATTTACGAAGGACTACCGGGCTACGGCGAGTTCCCCGATGATGCAGGCGAAGACGAGGGCGACAACCAACAGGCCAGCAATGCCGAGGGAGAAGCCGGCGACGGTACGGCCAGCACTGGTGGTAGCAACGGCACTGAAAGTGCAGAGGGTAGCAGTAGCTCTGCAGGGCTAGAGACAACGCGCCGCGGTGGCATACCCGAAGATATAGAAAGTGGTAGTGATGACGATATCGTCGCCCGACAAATACGCGAAGCGGCCCTTAAAGAAAAAGACCCCGCACTGCGCGAAAAACTCTGGGATGAGTATCGCAAGTACAAAAACCAATAATAAGTTTGAGATTAATCCGGAGAATACGCATTATTAAAGCTCTAGAAATAGCCTGCCCCGTCAGCATTAAAACAGCCACCTGCCTGCTTTTAAGTCTGCTGCTGACGGCCTGTAATGCGCCTATTCAAGTTAAATCCACGACCTATACCCCATTACAATTAGAGCATACAGAAATGCCCGAAGCCGAATTGCTCGACTTGGGCGTACTGGCTTTCGACCCCGGGCTGGATGAGCTGAGCGACAAGCAGGCCGAAATCGTACTACCCTCGGTTCGTGTTGCCGAGGGTCATTACCTGGCCAATCAGCTCGCCCGCACTATTCAGGACACCGCAGCCTGGGGCGCGGTGCGCGTGCTGCCGACCAAAGAGGTCATTACCGACGTTTATATTGAAGGCATCATTCTGCATTCCGACGGGGAAAGGCTCGAACTGGGCATTACCGTCAGCGACACCTCCGGTAAAGAATGGTACCAAAGAAGCTACACACAGGAAGCCAGCAAGTACGCCTACGACCGGCGCAAAAGCTTACTTCGCGACCCTTTTCAGGGCTTGTTTAACCGTATTGCCAACGATCTGGTTGACTACCGCAAAGCCCTGGGCGGCAAGCAGGCGACGACCCTGCGCAATATTTCGACCCTGCGTTTTGCCCAAGACTTTAGCCCCGAAGCTTTTGAGCAGCACATTCAGGCCGACCGCAAGGGCGTGCTCGAAATTAAACGCCTGCCCGCCACGAACGATCCCATTCTGCAACGCATACAGCGCATTCGCGAACGGGATTATTTATTTGTCGATACCACCCAAGAATATTACGACGCCTTTTCACTGCAAATGGAAGCCCCCTACCAAAGCTGGCGCACGCAAAATTACGATGAGGTACTCGCCACGCGTCATTTAAAACGCCAGTCACGAGAGCGAACCATCGGCGGCATTGTCACCGTTATTGCCGGCATCGTCGCGGCCGGCAGTAATAGCAGTGCAACGCGAGCGGCGGGTGCCGTGGCCATCGGCAGTGGTGCCATGCTGGTTAAAAGTGGACTGGCGAAAAAGGGTGAAGCACAGATTCATATCGAAGCCCTGACCGAGCTGGGCCAATCGCTAGAGGCAGAGGTGGAGCCGCGCACCGTTACGCTGGAAGATCAAACCATTACGCTCAGCGGTAATGTGCAAGCGCAGTACCAACAGTGGAAAAAATTATTACAAAAAATTTACGCGCTGGAACGTGGTACAACAGCCACTATCAACACCGATGAGCAAACTATTCAGTAATGCCCGACAATATTGACGACAACAGTAAAAATGGTGGCGGCCCTATTGCGCCTGAAAAATTTGAGCCTATCCAGGCAGCCGACATTCCTCTTTCCCAGCCAGTCACTCAAGCGGCTGCGAAGGTAGGAGACCAGCCCGCCAGCGCCCCTCACAATACTAGCGACACACAAAGCACGGCGCCCAACGGTTCAAACCGCCGCTGGATTTACGGCTCAATAGCGGCGGCTCTGGCCTGTGTGTTATTACTGTTTATCGCCACTATTTACCAAAGCGATTCAACAAGCCCACCCAGTATTAGCGAAGAAAAACCGACAGGTGCCGTCACGCAAGCTCCTGCTATAGAAGAGAGTCCTTTCCAGAAAGCGCAACTCGCGGCGGCTCGCCGCACGGCCCAGGATATTCTCGCCAGAGTGCTGGAAAAACAGCAATCCCTCGAAACCATGAATGTTCAGCATTGGGCCACTGAGGAATACCAGCAAGTGCTAAGCGCCGCCAACGAGGGCGACCGGCTTTATCGCGAGCGGGAATTCAAGGCGGCGATTGAACACTATAAAAGTACCGAAGCCCTACTCGACAAACTCGAAGCCGGGCGAGAGCCCCACATAGCTCTGCTACTCGAACAGGGGTTAGCGGCTATTAATCAAGGGCAAAGCGAAATCGCTCAACAGGCCTTTGAGCAAATATTACTGATTACCCCAGACCACCCCCAGGCTTTACAGGGCAAACAGCGTTGCGTCTCACTGCCCCAAGTCTTCACCGCCAGCGAGCGCGGTAAAGCGCTGCAGGCTGAGGGCAGTTACGCCGCCGCACTGGCTCAGTACGGCCAGGCTCTAAGTCTCGACGCCCTGTTTGAGCCTGCGTTGCAGGGGCAAAATGAAGCCCAGCGTTTACTGGATGATGAGCAATTTCAGGCCGCCATTAATCAGGGTTATCAACAGCTGCACAGTGGCGAACTGAGCACGGCACGCAAACACTTTAAGCAGGCACTCGCCATCAGGCCTCAGTCGGATGCCGCACAAAGTGCGCTGGCTCAAGCCGATAATGAAATTGCCCAACGGACTATTGCGCGCCTGCTCAACAGCGCCCAAAGCGATGAAAGTAAAGAACAGTGGCAAGCGGCGCTAGATACCTACAATAAAATCCTCAGCCGTGATTCAGCGGTGACGGCAGCCACCGTGGGTAAAATTCGCAGCTCTGCGCGTCAGCAGCTCGATGCCAAACTTGTAAAGTTTATTGATCAGCCTCTGCGTCTGGCCAGCCCGGCAGTCTATCGTGATGCCCAGCAAAGCCTTGGCGATGCACAACAAATTGCCCAGGCCGGGCAGCGACTGAAACAGCAAATCACTTCGCTAAGTCACATATTGGTCAACGCGAAAAAACCACAAACGGTGGTGCTGCGCTCTGATAACCTCACCCATGTCAGCATTTTCAAACTGGGCAAATTCGACCCTTTCACTGAAAAGACCCTGCAATTAAAGCCAGGGAAATATATCGCTGAAGGGATACGCCCCGGCTACCGCGATGTGCGAGTAGAATTTACGGTACTCGGCGCCGGCACTGCCCCGGTTATTGTGCAATGCAGGGAAACCATTTAGCGGATGATGAAACGTAATGGTAGATGACAAGACCGCCAGCGGCACCTCTATTGACGACCCAAGGAACAGTCCGGCTAATAGTCCAACTATCAGTCCTACTATTAGCCCCATCGACTTTACGCCCGTCGGCGGCGCTAAAAAAAGCCGACGCCCCCAGCTACGCCTCGTGCCAACGCTTATTACCGCCTTGTTATGTATTGCCGCCGGCCTGCTCTGGTTTTTACTGACCGCACGCTCGGTGGAACTAAAACCCTCTCCGCCGACGGCGACTATTAACGTTTCCGGCGGTATTTCTTTCCATATTGGTGGCCGCTATTTAATGCGCCCCGGGGCATTTCAGCTACAACTCAGCGCCCCCGGTTATTTTGATCTTGAACAGGAATTACTCGTCAGCGAGGACGCCCAACAAAGTTATCCGCTGGCATTGGATAAAATGCCCGGCCATCTCACCATTAATGCCCATCCTGAAACTGTGCAAATTAGCCTGCAAAATGCCACGCAAGAAAGCCGACAAGGCGAGACACCCACAACCTTGCAAGATATTCCCCCAGGCAGTTATACCTTGCAAGCGCAGGCGGAGCGCTACTTTGCCCAAAGCCTGGACATCGACGTAGAGGGAATGGATATTACCCAGCAACTCGCTATCGACTTGCAACCCGCCTGGGGGCAGGTACAAATCAATTCTGAACCCGCCGGTGCTCAGGTGCTGGTTAATAGCAGCGTGCAGGGCATCACCCCCCTGCAAGTTGATATTCTACAAAGCGGCGAGCCGGTAAGCCTCAAACTACCCGGCTATAAAGAGTGGCAACAAACACTCAGCGTACCCGCCGGTGAGCAGCGTGAATGGCCCTTAATTGAGCTGCAAGCAGCAGATGGTATTTTGCTATTCAGCTCCCAGCCCTCGGGTGCGGGCATCACCCTCAACGGTAATTACCTGGGGACAAGCCCCCTAAAAATAGAACTACCACCCGGCAAACCACAACAGTTGCAGCTTTATCTGGATGGTTACTACCCCGCCACGCATAGTCTAAACATTGCCTCGGGCGAGCAGCGCGAGCTAAAAATCACTCTCAAAGCAAAACTCGGCAAGCTGAAAATTAGTGCACAACCCGCCGACGCCCGGCTTTATATTGACGGCATCGCAAAGGGTAAAGCCAACCAAAGCCTCAAACTATTAGCCCGCCCCCATCGCATTGAGATTCGTAAAAAAGGTTACACCAGTCACTTCGCAACACTCACCCCGCAACCAGGTGTCGAGCGCACGCTACGGGTAAAATTAAAGACCGAAGCACAAACCCGCTCGGCCAGTATCCCCGCCACCATCACCGCACCCAGCGGACAAAAATTAAAACTGTTTCGCCCCAATACCACATTTACCCTCGGGGCATCCCGGCGTGAACAGGGCCGCCGCGCCAACGAAATACTGCGTAAAGTAAAATTGCAGCGGCCTTTTTATCTCTCCATTACCGAGGTCACCAATCAGCAGTTCCACCAATTCCAGCGCCAACACACTTCAAACCACGCCAGCGGCAACACTCTGAATCAACTGAATCAGCCCGTGGTTAGCGTCACATGGAACGATGCGGCGCGCTTCTGTAACTGGTTGAGTAAACAACAGGGTTTGGCGCCTTTTTATCTTGAAGAAAATGGAAAAATTAGCGGCTACGCCACCGCGGCTACTGGCTTCCGCCTGCCCACAGAGGCTGAATGGGCCTGGGCCGCGCGCTGGCATAAAGGCAAGATGGCAAAATTCCTCTGGGGTGACGCGCTTTTACCATCGATAAGAAGCAGTAATGTCGCCGATAGAAGTGCCGCAAAAATCCTCCCCCGCGTACTCAGGGGCTACAATGACGGCTTTGCTGTTTCAGCCCCAGTGGCCAGCCTGCTCGCCAATAACAATGGCCTGTACGATATGGGCGGCAATGTCGCCGAGTGGGTTAACGACTACTACAGTATTGCGGCGAGTGCTTCTGGCGGAGTTGAAAGCGACCCCCTAGGCCCCACTAAAGGGCAATTTAAAATTGTTCGCGGTGCCAGCTGGCGACACAGTGGCATGACAGAATTGCGTTTGTCCTACCGTGATTACAGTGAAAGCGCTCGCGATGACCTGGGTTTTCGCATTGCCCGTTACGCCGAATAAGGTGAACCCTGGATGCAAATAATAAAATGACATGCACCAAAATAAAGTCTCACTATTTTATTAAAAACTCACCAGCGGCCATCATTAAATTGGCTCTAGTGTTCACCTGTGTGGCGTCAATACATTCGCTAGCAGCGGACGAAGATAAAACACCGGAAGAAATAAGCTCAAATACTAGCGCGAAGGTTGAAGAGAATACTCAAGAAAGCCAGCCGACAAACAACGCCTCGCTGAAACAACAGTCGATAAAAAAAGCACAACGCGCATCTCGCTTTAAGCCCAGCGAAGAAATATCAGAGGATTACTCAGTGCCTTTCCCGGTCGACATTTAATCCTCGTTACTTTAATTATTTCTAAAATCTCATTGGATATAACATGAGCACAAACAGTAAAAATATTAACAGCCAGCTCTCCAGCGAATTTCTCTATCAGGTATTCGCCCTGCTCGCGGCGGTCATTGTCGTACACACTATTTATCTAACACTGATTCGCCCCAGTGCGGCGGCCATTATGGAAGAGCAACTGGCCCGCGAAGCCGCTGGCGAAGTCACCGTTGCTGAGCGTTCCTTTTACACCGTGGTTAAAGATTACGAGCAGGAAACCTGTTTTATTCTGCTGATTTGGTCGACGGCCATTATGGGTTTTAAAGCCCGGCGCGCTCTAGGTGAACGGCAATTACTGCAACAACCCCTGCTGCAAATTGGCGAGGGTAATCGAGTGCTCCCCGAAGATGCCCGGCAATTATCTCGCCCCCTGGAGGCCCTGCCCGAACAACAGCGCGGGTTTTTACTGGCCCGCGCACTACTCGCCGGTCTGCAACGCTTTGGTGCAACCCGCAATATTCAGGATGTATCGAGCGCTATTAGCGATGTCTGCGATGGAGAATCCGACCGCCTCGACTCCGAGCTATCGATGGTGCGCTACATCGCCTGGGCAATTCCCTCGATTGGTTTTATCGGCACGGTACGCGGCATCGGCGAGGCCCTCAGTCAGGCCCACCGAGCCGTGCAGGGCGATATTGTTGGCGTCACTTCCAGCTTGGGCGTCGCCTTTAATTCAACCTTTATCGCGCTGGTTATCAGCATCGTCGTAATGTTTTGCATGCACCAATTGCAGTTATTACAGGAGCGACAGGTACTGGATATTCATAATTACTGTGACCAAAATTTACTACGTCATTTAAAAACCGATTAGCCGATGCTTAAACACGCCAGCCAGCGACAAGGGAGTAAAATTTGAGCACAGCGATTATTGAGTTAAACGACAGCGGTATTCTTTGCCATGCTCCCGGTCGTGCTGAGACTTCGCCCATCAGCCCCGGTTATGCCTTGCTACAAAACCAGGGGGTTATCACCGGCCAGCAAGCACTGCAGCAAGCCTGGCTGCAGCCCCAGCAAAGTTTCAACCAATATTGGTATCAGCTCAGTCTGTCACCACTGAGCATTAGCAATCAGCACGCCCGCCATCACGCTGACCTGGCCTATGCTCAATTACAGCAACTTTATGCCGATGCCGGGCAACCCCAGCAAATGATTTTTGCCATGCCCAGCAATACCACGGCGGAGCACTTAGGCATATTGCTCGGGCTAGTAAAAGCCTCGCCCTTTAATGCTGCTGGTCTGGTCGATGCCGCCGTTGCTGCTGCCAGCCTCTCGGGGCTAAAGGGCAAACTACTGCACGCCGACATTCAGTTGCACACCACAGTATTAAGCGAATTAAACAGCGCCGAGCGGGTGCAGCGACAAACTGCCAGTCAATATCCGGACATTCCTTTAAAGGCAATTCACGATACCTGGGCGCAGTTTATTGCCGACCGTTTTATTCGCGAATACCGTTACGACCCCCTGCACACTGCCGCCGGTGAACAGCAATTACACGACCGCTTGCCCGGCTGGATTGCGCAGCTCAACACTGAAACAGAAATCGAAACTGAACTCAGTGCCCCCCAGGGGAATTTTCGCCTGCGCATACAGCGCAGTGAATTTATCGCCGCTAACCAACGGCGCTGGCAACGGCTGGTCGAAGCGCTCGCCAGTACACCTTACGATAGTCTCTTACTCAGTCACCGCCTCGCCAGCTTGCCCGGCGTACTCGATAGCCTTGAAGCCGCCGGGCACGACAATATTGTCACTCTCGCCGCCGATGCCACTATTGCCGCCTGCCTGGCTCAGGGTGATAGCATCGCCGCCGCTGTCGATAAAAAAAGTGGGGATGCGCAATTAAGTTTTATCACTGCCCTGCCCGCTTTATCGTCGCTTGCTACAAAGCAGCGTTCTTCTGGAACAGCCCCACAACAAGCGACTGCCACCCATCTACTCCAGGGCCATCGCGCCTACGCACTGACTCAGGGTTTAGTACTACTCAGTGATGGCACACCGTTAAATAAAGAGGACACCGCTAACAATGTGACAGGACAGCCCGTCGCAGAAATTAGTAACAACGATGGGCGTGTCGTCTTAGAGCAAAGCGATCACTCAAAAACTATCACCTGTGATGGCGATTGGCATAACTTACAAATCGGCGATGTCATTATTATCGCCGATCAATCTCTGACGCTGATTGAAGCGACTTAATGTCTCGTAAACGCCGCCAGCTCAACACCTTTAGCCTGTCCTTTCTGGATATTATGGCCTGTGGTTTTGGTGCGGTGACGTTACTTTTTCTTATTCTTAAACACGACCCTACCACTGTCTCTGCTAGTGAAAGCGACGAGGGCACGCAGTGGGAGGCCGCGCAATTACAGGCAGATATTACCGACGGTGAACGACAACACACTCTGCTGCGTAACAGCCTCAACGAGGTAGAAGGAAAGTTGGTTGAAACCCAGGGTTTATCAGACCGGGTGCTGGACGATGTCAAACAAAGCCGACGCGAACTCAGCACCCAAAGTGACCCCGAGCAACAAATCGCCCTGTTGCGTAAGCAGGTCGAAACACTGGAGCAGCAAACCGCCGAATTACAGGACGCCGGTGCCAGTGAGGATGTACGCCAGTTTATCGGCGACGGTGACAGGCAGTATTTGACCGGGCTAAAACTGGGCGGCAACCGCGTACTAATACTGGTCGACGCCTCGGCCAGTATGTTGGCTGAAACGATTATTGATGTCGTGCGCCGCCGCAATATGGGCGACGCCGTTAAGCGACAATCCGCAAAATGGCAGCGTGCTTTACGCACCGTCGAGTGGCTGGTCGCCCAACTGCCGCCACGCAGCCAGTACCAGCTTTACACCTTTAACACCCAGGTGACACCGGCGCTGAGTAATAGCCATCTGCAATGGCAAGATGCCGCTGACAATATCACCGTAGACGCCGCTATCACCGAGCTGAAAAAGACCCTGCCCGCCGGCGGCACCAGTTTAATTAATGCTTTTGCCGTGGCCAATGAATTCACCCAGCGCCCGGATAATATTTTCCTCATTACCGACGGCCTGCCCACACAGGGCAAAAGTAAACCCAGTAGATCAACTGTTTCAGGGAAGGCCCGCGCCGAACTTTTCGCAAGCGCGATTAATACTCTGCCCAAAGGTGTGCCGGTGAATGTTATTTTATTCCCCATGGAAGGCGACCCCGAGGCCGCCGCACTGTTCTGGAAACTTGGCCTGGTCAGTAGAGGCGCTTTTTTAAGTCCCTCGCGAGACTGGCCCTAGGCTGGGGAAGGAAGAAACGATGAAACGAGCCCGCCGCCAAACTGTCGAAATCAGCATCTCATTTCTTGATGTCATTAGCTGTGGCTTTGGCGCCATTGTTCTACTGCTATTAATTGCGAAAACCGTTGAATTCACCTCGCCGGATGACAGCCAGACGACGCAAAATCAAAGTGTCACGATTCTGCAGGAACAACTGTTTAGCCTGCGTGGCGAGACTCAGATCATGACCAAGACACTGACCAGCAAGCAGGAGCAGCTATCGGAGCTAGAGAAAAGTATCGCGCGCCTGCGAGAGCAGCTGGCCAGTGTTAACCGACAGTTACAGTCTATTTCACAGGCCGATACCACGGAGCGGGATGAACTCATTCTCGCCCAGCAAATACTCACCGAAGAAATGCAACGCCTGCAAAAGCTGGGTAGCCCCAACACCAACCAGTTAATTGGCGGTATTCCCGTCGACAGCGAATATCTGGTTTTTATTATCGATACATCGGGCAGTATGGTCGATTTCGCCTGGCCAAAAGTGCGCGAAGAGCTCATTAATATTCTTGATATTCACCCTACGGTGAAAGGTATTCAGGTGATGAACGATATGGGGGACTACATGTTTCCCAGCTATCGTGGCAAGTGGCTACCCGACACGCCGGGGCGACGCAGAGCGATTATTAATCAAATGGCTCACTGGACACCCTTTAGTAATTCCAGCCCGGTGGAGGGAATTCAGCGGGCAATACAGGCTTTTTACGCCTCGGATAAAAAAATCAGCCTCTATGTTTTTGGCGATGATTTTACGGGTGGCTCTATTCACCGAGTACTTAAGGCGGTCGATCAAAGTAATCGCCAACGCGGCCGTAAAAAACAGCGGGTGCGCATTCATACCATTGGCTTTCCCGTGCACTTTCTAGCCCCCGGTGGCAGGATGGAGACGGCGAGCCGTTTCGCGGCACTAATGCGTGAGCTAAGCTACCGCAATGGCGGAACCTTTGTCGGCTTAAACAGCCTTAGTGAGACACGATAAATGCCTTTAACAAAAATGAACACAAAGCCGCAATGCATACCCGGAATTTAATCGCCTGCGCCCTTGTGCTAGCAAGCCTGCTCGTCAGTGCCTGCGCTACCCGGGTAGAGGTCGAGGGCAACTTCCCACCGGCGCTTACCCACAAGTTACCACTGCGCACCATCGTTGTTTTTGACGAGGCTTTTGCCAGCCACAGCTTTGAAAGTACAGAGGGGCCGGAGGTGAGTATTTCTGTCGGTCAGATTCAGGTCGAATTATTCACCGGGCTCGCCGACAGCTTGTTTCAATACAGCTCGACCACCACTGAGATGCCAACTAACCCTGAAGCCGATTTGATATTGGTGCCCAGTGTTGAAGATGTGCAAATTTCCATGCCCAACGAATCGCAGCTAAAAGTATTTGAGGTGTGGATAAAATATAATTTGCAGGTTTTTGAAGCCACCGGCGAACCTGTCGCCGACTGGATTATGACCGCCTACGGAAAAACCCCGACCCGCTTTCTAAAATCGGATACCGATGCCTTACAGCAGGCCTCAATGGTCGCTATGCGCGATGCCGGCGCCCGCTTTATTCCCGGCTTTGCGCGGGTGCCAGAAATACAGCAATGGCTGCGGCATCGCCAGACAAGCCCGGCTGACGCTAAGGATAGCGCCAGTTTATGAAGCATCTGGCAGCCATCACTACGCTTACACTGCTCCTCGCCCTGAGTGCCTGCACGACGACCACCGTTGACGAATACCGGGAAAACGCTACGGCACTCGCACTTGAAAGCGGCGAACGGGTTGTGGTGCTGGGGCGACGCCACTATGCCGACTACGAAACGGAACCTGATTTTATCGACTGCATTGGCGATAAGTTAAAGGCCGACAAAGAGATTTCAGTCCTTCCTGAAAAAGAGTTTGTTGATTTACTCTACCCTTGGTTTGAACCGCGCACCGCACCGCTGGGCCTGAAACGTCTCAGCAAAATGCTCAATGAACCGATGATTGCCCAACGCTTCAAGGAGCAGGGTCTGCACTACATGATATGGATTGATGGCAGTACCGAAACAACCGACCGCGGCGGCTCGGTGAGTTGTGCTGTCGGCCCCGGTGGCGGCGGCTGTTTCGGCTTTGCCACCTGGGAAAAAACCGGCACCTACGAGGCCATCATCTGGGATTTGCAGACTCTCAAAGAAAGCGGCCGGGTGAAAGTAGAAGCCCGAGGGTCATCCTATATGGTCGCCATCATCCTGCCCATCCCCATCGTCGCCCAGGTACAGGATCAGGCCTGCGACGGTATCGGCCTGCAATTGCGCACCTTTTTTATTGGTAATAGAGCCGGTGAAGCGTCTTAATTTAATGTCATCGCTACTCGGAAAATCACTCATAAAAAGCACATTACTCAGTGTATTAATCTTCACCGCGTTTCACGCCAATGCCGAACAGGCTCTGATGATGTCTGATAAAAAGGCTGCCAAAATTGGTCAGGAAATGTATGACGAAGTTACCGCACAAATCCCCGTTGTGACGGATAAAAAGATCACTGATTACGTCAATAAAGTCGGGCAAAATATTGCCCGCCACAGTGACGAGCCCGCAGACAAATACATCTTTACCGTACTCGACAGCCCCGATATTAATGCCTTCGCCACACCGGGCGGCTATGTGTATATCAACCGAGGCCTATTGGGCTATATGAATTCAGAGAGCCAGCTGGCAGCGGTGCTCGGCCATGAAGTTGCCCACATTACGGCTGAACATGCCGCCAGCCAGAAACTCGCCCAAACTGGCTCCAACGTTGTCGCGGGGGTATTCGCCATACTCACGGGCAGCGTCGATGTCGGAGAAGCGACAGCACAGTGGGGGGCGGCCTCCGTCAAGGGCTATGGGCGGGAGATGGAGCTGGAAGCCGATGCCATGGGTAATAAATTTTTAAATCGCGCGGGCTACGATGCCGATGCCATGATCGCGATTATTAGCCAGCTCAAAGCCCACGAACGCTACACGAAAAAACGCAGTGCTGATGCGGGCAAGAAAACACAAACCTATCATGGTTTGTTTGCCTCTCATCCACGCAATGACAAACGGCTGCGTGAGATGCTAAAAGCATCATCGTCAAAAGATGCTGTAAATGCCGCTAAAAAAATAACGCCAAACCTCGACAAAGGGAATTTTCGCGTTGCCACTAATGGACTGGTTTGGGGCAAGAGTTCTGTCCAAAAAGAAAAACAGCCCGAGCGCTTTTACCACAACAAACTTCGCTTTCAATTTGACTATCCCAAAGGCTGGGCATTTAACGACAAAGGGCTTTCTATTAGCGGGCACAACGAAAAACAATCAGCTACTTTAATCGTCGATATAAAAGCGCGAACCCTCGACAGCCCTGCTGACTTTATTAAAAACAGTCTCGGCATTGCCTTTATCAAAAAATCTGAAAGCCTGATTATTAATGGTTTGAAGGCCCATACCGGCGTCGTGCCTGCTGATAATGCGTTGAAAGAACAGCGGCTAATTGTGATTTATTATGGGCGAAGAGCCTATATTTTTCGTGGCCAGGTAAACGATGG
>QNFO01000004.1 GCA_003646355.1 Gammaproteobacteria bacterium | reverse complement strand
TTCCCAACCGAGGGCGTCTATCCACCTGGCGACCTGTTCTTTACTCAGACCATCGCTGCGCACATCGTGAAAGGTGAAGGCAACATCATGCTCCTCCAGCCAGCGGCGCGCCTTCCTGACGGTGTCGCAGTTTTTAATGCCAAAAAGTACAGTCACAAGTTTTTATCCCGGTTTTCTTGAAAGCAATTGCGTGTTGAAAAACGCTGGCTAGGATAGCAAAAGCGACTCTCGAGCACATTCTGTTTATGTGCGCCCATAGCTCGCTAAAAAACCATCAGGCTTTTTTAGCGACGAAGGCTTTTTTTCGCTTGGGATAGCAGGTGGTGCAAATCTCACACACCGTGCCATCGCAACCACGGGCCGAGCAGTACTCGCGACCGTAGTAAATAATTTGCAGGTGCAGGGCATTCCACGCTGACTTTGGAAAAAGCCGTTTCAGGTCTTTTTCAGTTTGCACCACGTTTTTGCCGTTGGTGAGCCCCCAGCGTTGCGCCAGCCGGTGAATGTGGGTGTCGACGGGAAAGGCGGGGTGGCCAAAGGCCTGGGACATCACTACGCCAGCGGTTTTGTGGCCGACGCCGGGCAGGGTTTCCAGGGCTTCCATATCTTCGGGCACTTCTCCGTCGTAGTCGTTAACCAGAATATGAGAGAGACCGGCAATAGCCTTTGATTTGCGGGGTGAAAGGCCACAGGGGCGAATAATGCCGAGAATGGTTTCGACGGGTACATGGCACATATCGGTAGCATTATCGGCCAGCGCAAACAGGGCTGGCGTTACCGTATTGACCCGGGCATCGGTGCACTGGGCGGAGAGCAGCACCGCGACCAGTAGGGTGTAATTATTACTGTGGTCGAGGGGAATGGGCTGCGTCGGATAGTGCCTGGCAAGCGTCTCGAGAATATAGGCCACCCGCTCTTGCTTGAGCATTTACAGGCTCTCTACAAAGTGTTTGATGCGCTGGGCCGCTTCTTCACACTGGGCCAGCGGTGCAACCAGGGCCATGCGAATACGTTGTTCGCCGGGGTTACCTGTTGCCGTATCGCGGGCCAGATAGCGTCCGGGGACGACGGCAATATTTTGTGTGGCGAGCAGGTCGCGGGTAAAAATATCATCGGCAATGGGTGTTTTCGGCCATAAATAGAAACCGGCATCGGGCTGACTAAACGCCATTACCGGTTTTAGAATTTCAGTGACGGCAGTGAATTTCTCGCGATACTGGCGGCGATTGTCGAGCACGTGTGCTTCATCACCCCACGCTGTAACACTGGCCCACTGGTGTTGAATCGGCATGGCGGAGCCGTGGTAGGTGCGATACAGCAAAAACTGTTTGATGATGTCGGCATCACCGGCGACAAAGCCGGAGCGCAGGCCGGGCAGGTTGGAGCGTTTTGACAGGCTGTGAAAAACCATACAGCGTTTAAAGTCATGCCTGCCCAGTTCGGCACAGGCCTGTAATAAACCGGGTGGAGGCTGGCCTTCATCGGCGTAAATTTCTGAATAGCACTCGTCGCTGGCGATAATAAAGTCGTGGCGATCGGCCAGTGCGATTAATTCCTTCAACGTGTCGAGCCCTAGCACCGAGCCGGTGGGATTGCCCGGGGTGCAAATATAAACCAGTTGGCAGCGTTGCCAGTCGGCATCACTCAGACTGGAAAAATCCGGCGCAAAGTGAGTCTCTTTTGTGCAGTTGAGGAAGACCGGCTCAGCACCGGCGAGCAGGGCGGCACCTTCATAAATTTGGTAGTAGGGATTGGGCATCACTACCGTGGGTTTTGTTTTTGTTTTAGTGCTGGGGTCGATCACCGTCTGGGCAAAGGCGAACAGGGCCTCGCGGGTGCCGTTGACGGGCAAAATATGTTGCTCAGGGTCAGGCGGCACCGGCAGTTTAAAACGCCGCGTCAACCACTGGGCAATGGCCTGTCGCAGCTCGGGGATGCCTTTGGTACCCGGGTAGACGTTAAGGCCACTGCTTTGTGCGATGCCGTTGATGTGGGCAATCAATGTGTCGATGACTAATTGCGGTGCGGCATGTTTGGGTTCGCCAACGGAGAGGCTAATGGGGGCTAATGTGCCCGGTGCTTCTATACCTGCCAGCAGGGTTTTTAGCTTTTCAAAGGGGTAGGGCTGTAGGGTTTGTAGATCTGGATTCATGGCGCTCTCTTCACGGCCTGTCCACGAGCGGCGTGTTGACCGGGGACAGTGAATTTTATAATTAATCGCGTTGTTGAATTAATTCTGTTGTCGCTCCCGATACCTCATCGTCGAGGTTTCGGGTATTGAGTTCACGACAAATGGTTTGCTCTATCTCGCGGCATAAATCCAGATCCTTAATCGCCTGGTCATTTTCATCGGTGAGATAAAAAACATCCTCAACCCGTTCGCCCAGGGTGGCAATTTTTGCGCTGTGCAAGTGGAGATTGAAGCGCATAAATATTTGGCTGAGTTGGGCGAGTAAGCCAGGGCGGTCGGGCGCAACAACTTCGAGATACGTCGTACGGGAGTCATGGCTATGATCAATTTTAGCCGAGGTGCCAATGGTCAGTTGTTTTAACTGGCGTGGGGTGCGGCGCTTGACCTCAAGGTTGCTGCTGTCATTAGCGATTAAGGCTTCTTTGAGCTTGCGTTCTACTTTTTCGGCTTTATCACGACGATTGGCGAAAGGCTGGCCCTGATCGTCGAGTACATAAAAAATATCGTAGGTGTGATTCTCATTGCCGGTGTACAGCCGGGCATCGAGGATGTCGAGGCGCAGCGTATCGAGGGCGGCGGCGGTAACGGGAAAGGCATTGGTGAGGTTCTTGGTGTGTATAAATATACGGGTCACGCTGTCGTCTTCCATACCCGCATCTTCGATAAGGATCACGGGTAAACTGGGATCCTCGGCTGAGAGTACAGCTTTAACCCCCCGCGTAATCACACTGGCGCTTTCTCTCAGAAAAAGCTCGCTGTCCATGTCACTCCACAGGGCGGTGCTTTGCTCCCGGCTAATGCCTTCTTTTTCCAACAGAGCCTGGGTTTCATTGCGGGTATTTTCAATCCATTTCTGTTTGTTAATGGGGTTTTCCAGACCGCGTCTGAGGGCATCGCGGGTCTGGAAATAGAGCTGGCGAATTAATGAGCCCTTCCAGTTGTTCCACAAGGTGGGGTTGGTGGCATTCATGTCGGCGATGGTGAGTGTTAGTAGGTGATCGAGATGTATTTGATCACCGACGATCAGGGCGAATTTGTGGATCACATCGGGGTCGGAGATGTCCTCGCGTTGGGAAATGCTCGACATTAATAGATGGCTTTCGACCAGCCAGCTGACCAGTTCGGTTTCCTGCTCGGAAAAGCCATGGCGCTGTGCAAAATCAGTTGCGTCGACCGCGCCGAGTTTCGAGTGATCGCCACCGCGCCCTTTAGCGATATCGTGATAGAGCCCGGCGATAAGGAGCAGTTCGGGCTTGGGTAAGTTTTTCAGCACATGAGAAGCAACGGGGAACTTCTCGACCTCTTCTGCGTTACCGAGCCGGCGGATATTACGAATCAGCTGAATGGTGTGGGCGTCGACCGGATAAATATGGAACAGGTCGTGTTGCATTAAACCGATGATGCGCTCGAACTCAGGCAGGTATTTACCCAGAATACCGTAGCGAACCATGCGTTGGAGCTGTGTTGTGAGCCGTCCACTGCAGCGGAACAGACGCATAAACAGCTCGCGATTGACGGGGTCGTTGCGAAAGGCCTCGTCGATCTGATGGCGATGTTGGCGGATTTGGCGGATGGTCGTCGAGCGCACGCCTTGAATAGAAGAGTCTTCACCCAGTAAGACGAAGATTTCTAGCAGGGTCGAGGGATGATTGAAGAAAACATTATCGTCAACCACCTCAATATAATCGTCACGTATTTGAAAGCGCGCATTGATCGTACGAAGGGTGTTTTTCTTGTGACTTTTGTTGATAACTTCGTCCATGTAATGGAGAAGCATGTCGTTTTGCTCACGCATGGCCAGTACCACACGATAGTAGCGCTGCATAAATTGTTCGACGGCAAGCCGCTCTTTGGTGTCTTCGTAGCCAAACATCTGTGCCAGCTTGCGCTGGGAGTCGAAGAGTAAGCGTTCTTCGGGGCGTCCGGCGATCAGGTGTAAGCCGTAGCGCACACGCCACAGAAATGCCTGGCCTTTACGCAGTAATTCGTACTCCTCGGCGGCAAGAAAGTGGGTGTTTGCCAGCTCGGCTAAGCTGCGTTTGTGAAAATATCGCTTTGCAACCCAGCCAATGGTTTGGATGTCTCTCAAACCACCGGGGGCCTCTTTAATATTTGGCTCCAGGTTGTACTCGGTATTACCGTGCTTTTCGTGGCGCTCATTTTGTTCGTCGTATTTAGCGCGAAAAAACGTGTCCGCTGGCCAGATATTATTGGGCCCGGTTTGTTCTTCCATTTTCAGGCGCAGTTCGACATTGCCCGCGAGAGTGCGCGACTCCATGAGATTGGTGGCGACGGTAATGTCAGCCTTCGCCTCTTCAACACAGTGGGACAAGGAACGCACGCTGTGGCCAATATGGAGTTGAATATCCCAGAGAAAAGTCAGGAAGCTTTCGATGCTGGCTTTATAGGGCTTGTGGTTTTTACGCTTGCTTAAAATCAGCAGGTCGATGTCGGAGTGGGGATGGAGTTCACCACGACCATAGCCACCCACCGCGAGCAGGCTAATGTTTTTGTCCCAGCTAAAGCGCTGCCAGGCGTGCAACAGAATGCGGTCAATAAAAGCAGCGCGTTCATGTACTAGGGTTTCGATGTCTTCGCCTTGTTCAAAGCGGTTGTTGAGGGAGGTGTCAGTGGCGCGGATGGCATCTCGAAAAACTGTTTGCGCATCACCGGTGCTGAGGTTGACGAGAAAGCGCTTCTCGTCAAAAAATAGGGGCATGGGCAAGGCTTCAGGACTTGAGTTCATGGCTGCTGCTGATTTTTTTGAGGGTAGGTGTGAAGAGTTCTTTCAGTAAGCGAGACTTAAAAAGATTCGCCGGGGCGGGCAGTGAGTACATCCACCCCGGTTGCAGTGACTAATAAGGTGTGCTCCCACTGCGCTGAGAGGCGACCATCGCGGGTTTCCACCGTCCAGCCATCGGGCTTAAGTTTAGTCTGCTGCTTGCCAGCATTGACCATGGGCTCGATGGTGAATGTCATGCCCTCTTCAAGTACCAACCCTGTGTCCGCTTTGCCGTAGTGCAGTACCTGAGGTTCTTCGTGAAACTCATTGCCAATGCCGTGGCCGCAGTATTCGCGGACGACAGAGTAATGCATGCCCTCGGCATGTTTTTGTACCACATGACCAATGTCGCCCAGACGATTGCCAGGTTTAACTTGCTCTATGCCGAGGTAAAGACATTCCTGGGCAACTTTAATGAGCCGGTCAGCGTGGCTGGGTGTTTTACCGATGCCGAACATCATGCTGGTGTCGCCAAAATAGCCGTCTTTAATCACAGTAATATCGAGGTTGACGATGTCGCCATTTTTCAGCACTTTATTAGCGGCGGGGATGCCGTGACAAATCACCTGATTCACCGAGGTGCAGATCGACTTAGGAAAGCCCCGGTAATTGAGACAAGCGGGAATAGCTTGTTGAACATCGACCATAAAATCGTGACAGATTGTGTCTAGCTCGAGAGTGCTGATGCCGGCCTGTACATGGGGGGCAATCATTTCAAGAACATCGGCAGCCAGTTTGCCAGCAATGCGCATTTTTTCGATTTCTTCGGGTGTTTTGATGGTAACGGACATGAGTTTTGGTAGCGGCAGTGAATAAGCCCAGCATTGTACCCAATTTTGCGGCTCTTATTGGGGATTAGCGGCTTGCAGGGCCTTAATTCTTGAGCAGCTTGTCAGGGTCTGAATTTGCCTTGAGTTCTTCTAATGGTAGGTGGGTTGTGGTATAAAGCGCGCCCCGATGGAATGGCTGTCGGGGTTAACTTTAACGACTCACACTTACCGACACATTGGCTTGGGTGCCTGCTTGATTAAAAAGCAGGTTAGACAATGGGGTGGTGGAGGCTTAACCCAACAGGAAACTTGATTATGACAGTAGTAAGTATGCGCGATATGCTCCAGGCGGGGGTCCATTTTGGCCACCAAACTCGTTACTGGAACCCGAAAATGAAGCAATACATTTTCGGTGCACGAAACAAAATTCACGTCATCAACTTAGAGCACACTGTGCCAGCATTTAACGATGCTCTCGAGCAGGTTCGCCAGCTCAGCGCCAGTGGCAATAAGGTCCTATTTGTCGGCACCAAGCGTGCTGCACAAAAAGCGATTAAAGAAGAAGCAGAACGCGCCGGCATGCCTTATGTTTGCCATCGCTGGTTGGGCGGCATGTTGACCAACTACAAAACCATTCGCGCTTCCATCAAACGCTATCGTGAACTTGAAGCACAGAGCACTGACGGCACTTTCGAAAAGCTGACCAAAAAAGAAGGCCTGATGCGTCTGCGTTTGAAAGACAAGCTCGAGCGTTCCATCGGTGGTATTAAAGATATGGGCGGCCTGCCTGACGCACTGTTTGTGATCGATGTTGATCACGAGCGCATTGCTGTACAGGAAGCCAACAAGCTGGGCATCCCCGTTATCGGCATCGTCGACACGAACAGCAACCCCGATGGCGTTGATGTTGTCATTCCTGCCAATGACGATGCGATCCGTGCCGTTAAGCTCTACGTAATGGCGATGGCTGATGCCGTGCTGGAAGGCAAAGCTGGCGGCGCTGTCGCTTCTGAGAAAGATGAGTTTGTTGAAGTGACAGAAGCACAAGCTGACGCCGTTGTTGCTGAAGCGGCTGAAACAGAAGCTGCACCTGCTGCAGCCGCTGAAGAACCTGCAGCTCCTGCGCCTGCAACACCTGCACCTACTACAGAGGCTTAAGCCTTAAAATCCGGCCTCCCATGGGGGCCGGGTTGATATCGACAAAAGGGGGCGTTGCCCCCTTTTTATTAACTATTCACAATGGCATAGCGCAATATGCCGAATTTATTGAGAGGATTTCCCATGGCAGCGATTTCTGCTTCCCAGGTTAAAGAATTACGTGAGCGCACCGGTCTTGGCATGATGGAGTGCAAAAAAGCACTGGCCGCAGCCGATGGCAATATTGACACAGCGATTGAAAACTTACGTAAATCCAGTGGCATGAAAGCGGCCAAAAAAGCCGGTCGCACGGCAGCTGATGGCGTTGTCGCTGTCAAAGTCGCCGACGATGCTTCCTACGCCGTGCTGGTTGAAGTCAACTCCGAAACGGATTTTGTGACAAAAGACGAAGGCTTTAAGGCCTTTGTTAGCGCTGTTGTTGAGAAAGCGTTCGCCGACAAGCAAAGCAGTATTGAGACTCTAGCTGCTGATATGGAAGATGCCCGTCAGGCACTCGTGCAAAAGTGTGGCGAGAATGTCAATGTACGTCGCGTACAGCTAGCTGAAGCCCCCGTTGTTGGTGCCTATGTACACAGCAATAGCCGTATCGGTGTACTGGTCACTCTCGAAGGTGGCACTACAGAGCTTGCCAAAGATGTTGCTATGCACGTTGCTGCGGTTAATCCTCAGGTTGCGACACCCGATGAAATGCCCGCCGATGTGGTTGCCAAGGAAAAAGAAATTTATGTTTCCCAGGCCATTGAAAGTGGCAAGCCCCCCGAGATTGCTGAAAAAATGGTCGTTGGCCGTTTGAAGAAGTTTCTCGCCGAGAGCAGTCTTGTTGAGCAGCCCTTCGTGCGCGACCCCGATATTAAAGTCGGTAAGATGTTGGCCGATGCGGGAGCCAGTATTAAAGGTTTTACCCGTTATGAAGTGGGCGAAGGCATTGAAGTTGAAGAAGTCGACTTTGCCGCTGAAGTCGCCGCACAGGTTAACGCCACTAAGTGATTTATCTGCCACCGCGCGTTTAATAGCGCCGGTGGTTTTTAAAGTGCTAGTAATAAAGTGGTTCCACAATTAACGTGTTGGAACCTATGCCGATAGACTGACGCCGACGAGTAAATGCCGATGAATAATCCGAGTACAGATAAGAAGTACAAACGCATTCTCCTCAAGCTTAGCGGTGAAGAGCTAATGGGCGATGGCAGCTTTGGTATCGACCCCAAGGTACTCGACCGCATGGCGCTGGAAATTGGCCAGTTAGTGGGCATCGGTGTACAGGTTGGTTTAGTGATCGGTGGCGGCAACTTGTTTCGTGGCGCAGCACTTAGTGCGGCGGGTATGGAGCGGGTGACCGGTGATCACATGGGTATGCTCGCCACGGTGATGAATGCCCTCGCTATGCGTGATGCTCTCGATCGCAATAATATTTCGGCGCGGGTGATGTCGGCCATCCCCATGAGTGGCGTGGTCGAGCACTATGACCGCCGCCGCGCTCTGCGCTATTTGTCGTCCGGTGACGTGGTTATTTTCAGTGCCGGTACGGGCAACCCTCTCTTCACGACAGATTCGGCAGCTTGCCTGCGCGGTATCGAAATCGATGCCGAAGTGGTGTTGAAAGCGACCAAGGTTGATGGCGTCTATTCTGCAGACCCGATGAAAGTGCCCGACGCCACGCTCTATTCGCGCTTGAGTTACGATGATGTGCTGGATAAAAAGTTGCAAGTGATGGATCTAACGGCCATCTGTCTCTGCCGCGAGCATCACATGCCGGTACGGGTTTTTCGAATGTCCAAGCCCGGTGCTCTATTGAATGTCGTGGTGGGTGGCGACGAGGGAACATTGATCGAGGAGTCGTAATCCTAAACCTTTACGTTAAGCTACTCGCTTGCACGCCAACAGGGTTTAAAGAAAGCAGCCTCCAAAAGATCAACTACGCGAGAACTGATGATGATTAATGAATTAAAGGAAGATGCCCAGCAGCGCATGGGTAAGACTGTTGAAGCACTGGGCCAGGCACTGAATAAAGTACGAACGGGTCGCGCCCACCCGAGTATTCTCGAAGGTGTTAGGGTCTCTTACTACGGCAGTGAAACGCCTCTTAGCCAGGTGGCTAACATTTCGGTTGCCGACGCGCGCACCCTGGCGGTTACCCCCTGGGAAAAGAACATTGTTCAGGATGTTGAGCGAGCTATTATGAATGCCGGGCTTGGTCTCAACCCTTCCAGTGCTGGTGAAGTGATTCGTATCCCGATGCCGGCGCTCACCGAAGAGACGCGCAAGGGTTTTATTCGCCAGGCGCGTAAGGAAGTTGAAAACTCCCGTGTTTCAGCCCGTAATATTCGTCGCGATGTACTCTCCGATATCAAAGAGCTGTTAAAGGAAAAGGATATTTCCGAGGACGAGGAGCGCCGCGCTCAGGACGATGTGCAGAAAATTACCGACGGTTTTATCAAGCAGATGGACGATATGTTGGCCGTTAAAGAAAAAGACTTAATGGAAATCTAGCGGGTGGCTGAATGCCGGCGCGGATGACCGAAGAAAGAAATACAAAGTAGTGAATTTAGAATAAAAAGCTCAGGAAAACCCAGGGAAAAAATATGGCAGAAGTTGTGGGCAGTGATAGTGCCCAGCCACTTAGACATGTCGCGGTGATTATGGATGGTAATAATCGCTGGGCGAAAGCACGCGGTTTAGCCGGTCACGAAGGTCACCGAGCTGGCGTAGAGCGAGTGCGCGACATGATTGAAAGCTGCCAGCGTCACCATGTTGAAGTGGTTACCTTGTTTGCCTTCAGTAGCGAGAACTGGCAACGACCGGCGCTTCAAGTCAGCGCCTTAATGACGCTGTTTTCCACCTATATAAAGAAAGAGGCTAAAGCCCTCCATGAGCGAGGGATTCGTTTGCAGGTGATCGGTGAGCGCGGGCGTTTTAGTTCACGATTGCAAAAACGCATTGCCGATGCCGAGGCGTTAACCATCAATAATACGGCGATGACACTGGTACTGGCGGTTGATTACGGTGGTCGTCGGGATATCGTTGTTGCAAGCCGAAAACTGGCGCAACAGGTTGTCGATGGCGCTCTGGCGGTTGAAGATATCGATGAGGAATTATTTGAAAAAAACCTTTCTCTTGCAGACCTTCCGCAACCTGACCTGTGCATAAGAACGGCAGGTGAACAAAGAATTAGTAATTTTTTACTCTGGCAGCTGGCTTACAGTGAATTGTATTTTGCCGAGTGCTACTGGCCTGATTTTGATGCTGCTGCCTTTGATATAGCTGCAGCAGCCTATTACCAGCGCCAGCGGCGTTTTGGTTTAAGTCAGGATCAAACAGCAACAGATGTAGATCAAACGGCGAAATCTGCTCAGGCACGAGTGAGTGCTTAATGCTTAAACAGCGGGTTATTACCGGTTTTATTCTTGCCGTAAGTTTTCTCGCAGCCTTGTTTACTCTACCCACTTTGGGTTTTATCGCACTGATGGCTGTGGTGCTGGCCTACGCCGCCTGGGAGTGGAGTCACCTGTCGGGCCTCAGTAGCGTTGCTGGCCGTGGTTTTTATATGTTTGCTGTTGTTGCCATTGGTGCTGCCATAGCGGCTTATATCGGCTTTGAACAGAATATTCTACTCGCTGAACCCCCCCGTTTCTTATTGCTACTTGCCTGTACCTGGTGGGCTATAGCTGTGCTTTGGGTGCAAAGCTATCCCAGTAGTGCGGTTCTATGGGGCCGGCGCTGGCTCTGTTTGTTAATGGGTGTCTTTGTTTTATTGCCAATGTGGTTGGCCTTCGCGGGTTTAATGTCGCTTGCGGAAGGGCCTACGCTGGTTCTGGCCGTCGTGCTGCTGGTTGCCCTGGCAGATATTGGTGGTTACTTTGTTGGGCGAGCGATTGGTCGTACTAAACTGGCGCCGAAAGTGAGTCCCGGTAAAACCTGGGAGGGCCTACTGGGTGGCCAGTTGGCGATTGTAATTGTCGTGGCTACTACGGGCTGGTTTCTGGGCTTTGAGCCATCACGCATTGGCTTATGGTTAGGTTTAGCCATGGTGACAGGGCTTGCTTCAGTATTGGGCGATCTGCTTGAAAGTATGGTTAAACGTCATCGTGGCGTTAAAGATAGCGGCACCATTTTACCCGGCCACGGTGGTGTGCTCGATAGAATTGACGGTCTAACCGCCGCCTTGCCAGTGTTCAGTCTGGGATTGTCGCTATTGTACAATCGCCTCTAGCGTTCTCTTGATAAGAAACACTTGATAAATATGGCGGGCTACTTGTTCGTAAGCAGTATTTTTCATCACTCACGCAGTCGAAAGTTAATCTAGTTATGAACTCGCCAATA
The DNA here is from genome assembly GCA_003646355.1 of Gammaproteobacteria bacterium. The sequence goes on along the minus strand of QNFO01000004.1, from coordinate 5,019 downwards.
CAAAACCTTACTATTCTCGGTTCGACAGGGTCAATCGGTGTCAGCACACTGGATGTTGTCGCCAGGCATCCACAGCAGTTTCAGGTGTTTGCTTTGACCGCCAACCAGCGGGTTGCTGAGCTGGCCCAACAGTGCGAGCAATTTCATCCCCGCTATGCGGTGTTGGGCTCAGAGGCTGCGGCTGAGCGGTTGCGTTCTTTGATCGGCAGTAGTGTCGAGGTGCTTTGGGGGGAAGAGGGTCTGGCGCTGGTTGCCGCCCATGCCGAGGCCGACACAGTAATGGCGGCGATTGTCGGCGCAGCGGGTTTATTGCCCACATTGGCGGCGGTAAAGGCCGGTAAAAAAGTGCTATTGGCGAATAAAGAAGCCCTGGTGATGGCGGGGCAGCTATTTATGGATGTGGTGGCCGAATCAAAGGCGATCTTGCTGCCCATCGACAGTGAGCACAATGCAATATTTCAATGCTTGCCCGCTGATTACAGTGGGCGCGAACAGGCGGGTGTGCGTCGCTTATTACTATCGGCTTCTGGCGGCCCCTTTCGTACTACGCCGCTCGCCGAGCTGGCAGCTATGACCCCAGATCAAGCCTGTGCTCATCCCAACTGGAGCATGGGTCGTAAAATATCCGTCGATTCCGCAACCATGATGAACAAGGGCTTGGAGTTAATAGAGGCAAGTTGGTTGTTTGCTGTGGATGCGAGTGATATCGACATTGTCATCCATCCGCAAAGTATTATTCACTCGCTGGTCGAATATAAAGATGGCTCCGTATTGGCCCAGCTAGGCAATCCCGATATGCGAACGCCCATCGCCCACGCGTTGGCCTGGCCAGAAAGAATTGACTCTGGCGTTAGCTCCCTCGATTTAATTGCCATCGCCAGTCTCAATTTTGAGGCGCCGGATGAACAGCGCTTTCCTGCGCTGATTTTGGCGCGAGCGGCTGCCGATAGTCGCGGCGATGCACCGGCGGCACTGAATGCAGCCAATGAAGTAGCTGTCGAGGCTTTTTTGAATGAAACTATCGGCTTTACCCGTATCGCCGAAGTTGTCGATAGCGTCATGCAGGCCTGGCATACGGGTGAACCTCGAGAGCTCTCTGCAGTCCAAGAAGCTGATAAACGTGCTCGAGCGATGGCGCAGCAGGTGATAAGTCAGCAAGTGTAAAAATTTGTACCGTTAAACTCTGAGCGAAACTTCGCATCCAACGCGGAGTCAAGCTCTGGGCACGCAGCTAAAACAAGACGAGACAGCGTTATATGGCATTTCTACAAATGGTTTTTTACACCCTTATCGTACTCGGTGTACTGGTGACTTTTCACGAGTTTGGTCACTTCTGGGTTGCCCGACGTTGTGGCATTAAGGTTACGCGTTTCTCCATCGGTTTTGGTACGCCACTGTTTCGCTGGCGGGATCGTCACGACACTGAGTTTGTTATCGCGCTCTTGCCCCTCGGCGGCTATGTGAAAATGGTCGACGAGCGGGAGGGCAATGTTAGCGAAGAGGATTTACCTTTCGCCTTCAATCGCAAAACAGTCGGGCAAAGAATGGCCACGGTTGCTGCGGGGCCAGTCGCGAATTTTATCCTCGCTATACTGCTTTACTGGGTGGTTTATATGCTCGGTGTGCAGGGTGTCGCCCCGATTATTGGTGAGGTTACGCCCGGCTCGATTGCAGAGGCGGCGGGCTTGGAAGCTGGCCAGGAAATACTGGCCGTTGACGGTGAGCCTACCCCAACCTGGCAAACCCTCGGCGAGCGCCTGGTGCATCGCATTGGTGACGACGGTGAGATCCAGTTTACCGTGTCCTATGCGGATTCAAATTTACAGTACGACAGCTCGGCATCCCTCGTGGGCTGGGTGGTCGATGCGAAGGTTCCCGATCCCATTGGCAGTATGGGTATTGAACTGTACCGGCCGAAAGTGTTGCCGCTTACAGACGCCGTCACACCGGATAGTCCCGCAGATAAGGCGGGCTTTGTTAGTGGTGATCTTGTTATATCTGCCGATGGCATAGATATGCCCGATTGGTATGCCTGGGTCGAGCACGTCAGAGCAAGGCCGGATCAAACCATTGCAGTGCTTGTCGAGCGGGAAGGGCAGATTCGTGAATTGCATGTGACCCCGCGTCGTGTTGAGCAGGGGGGCGAAGTATTTGGGCAAGTCGGTGTCAGTGTCGTGACACCGGAATGGTCAGAGGACTTTTTCCGTGAAACGCGCTACGGGCCGGTCGGCGCTTTTAAGAAAGCCCTGTCGCAAACAGGCTCCACAACACAGATGATTCTGAACTCTATCGGCAAGATGCTGACCGGCGCTCTTTCGGTCGAGCATTTAAGCGGGCCTATCACCATCGCCAAGGTGGCGAGTACTTCTGCCGACTACGGTTTGGTGCCCTTTTTACAGTTTATGGCGCTGCTCAGTGTCAGCCTTGGTGTACTCAACCTGTTACCCGTGCCAGTATTGGATGGCGGCCATCTGCTTTACTATGTGCTCGAGCTTGTCAAAGGCAGTCCGGTATCCCTCCGGATCCAGGAAGTCGGGCAACAAGTGGGATTGTTCTTAATTATTGGTTTGATGGTGCTAGCACTATACAATGACCTGCTGCGGCTTTAAGTCGATAACCTAAACTAACAACAAGAGTTACCTTACGCGTCCATGAAACGACTTTTCCTGCCGTTCTTGCTTTGCCTGTGCCCTCTGTTCTCTATTGCCGATGTGTTTCAGATTGAAGATATCCGCCTTGACGGCCTACAAAGGGTCTCGGCGGGAACCGTCTTTGCCTCACTGCCTGTTCAGGCTGGTGAGCTTATCGATGAGGAGGGTATTCGCGTAGCGGTACGCACTCTTTTCAAAACCGGTTACTTTGATGATATTAATATTGCCCGCGAGGCCAATGTTCTTGTTGTCAGTCTGAAAGAGCGTCCCGCAGTTGCTGAGATTAATATTGATGGTAACAAGGCCATTGAAACCCCCGATCTGTTAAATGCCCTGCGCGATTCAGGCCTTGCTGAAGGGCAGATTTTTAAGCAGACGGTGCTTGAAGGCATGAGTCAGGAGTTGCGCCGTCAATATGTTAGCCAGGGCCGCTACGGCGCCTCAGTCGTCTCCGATATAGAGGTCTTGCCGCGCAATCGCGTCGCCATCAATCTGACGATTGATGAGGGCCAGGTTGCCTCGATCAAGCATATTAATGTTGTGGGTAACAATGCCTTTGACGATGAGACGATACTTGAACTCTTTGAATTAAAAACCGGCAATATGTTGTCCTGGATTTTTAACGACGATAAATATTCTCGTGAAAAATTGTCGGGAGACCTGGAGCGTATTGAATCCTGGTATCTCGACCGTGGTTATCTGAAGTTTGTCATTGACTCAACACAAGTTTCCCTAAGCCCTGATAGAGACGCTGTCTTTGTTACCGTAAATATTAATGAAGGTGATGTTTATACGGTCGGCGAGGTTGAACTTGCCGGCGAGTTGATTCTGCCTGAAAACTTTTTACGCTTGATGATTTTAACGCGTAAAGGAATGACTTTTTCCCAGGCCTTGATGACGCGGACTACCGACAGAATTATTCGCCGCCTGGGGGCTGATGGTTACACCTTTGCCGAAGTTGAAGCTTATCCTGATATTAATGAAGAGGATAAGACGGCGAAGATTACCTATTATGTGACACCCGGTAAGCGCTCATATGTGCGGCGCATAGAATTTCGCGGCAACTCCAAAACTGACGACGAGGTCTTACGTCGTGAAATGCGGCAGATGGAAGGGGCTTCAGCGTCCAACACTTTACTGGAGCACTCAAAAGTCAGGCTTGAGCGTTTAAGCTACTTTAAACAAGTGGATATGGAGACCCGAGAAGTGCCGGGGACCGATGATCAGCTTGATGTTTTTTATACGGTTGAAGAACAGCCATCGGGCAGTGTCGGTGCTAGCCTGGGTATTGCTCAGGGCTCTGGCATTATTCTTGGTGGTAACATTTCTGAAAGCAACTTCTTTGGTACAGGTAACTCCGTTAGTCTCGGGCTGAGTAGTAGTAGTTACCGCGATAGCGCGTCTTTATCTTTTAACAATCCTTACTTTACCAAGGATGGCGTCAGCGTCGGTTATCGCGTTGCATTCACGGAAACTGACTATGGCGAATTTGATGTCGCGGATTACACCACAGATAGTGTTAGTACGAGTGTCAACTTTGGATACCCTCTCTCGGAAACTTCGCGAATTAGCATCGGCTTTGGTTTTGAGCAACTGGAAGTTGATGTGGGAGTATTTCCAACGTTAGAGATTTTGCAGTTTCTTCGCGACAACGGTGACAACTACAAGATGATTACCAGTACTCTGAGTTGGAGTCAGTCAACCTTGAACCGTGGCATATTAGCAACGCGTGGTGCATCGCAGCGGGCCGGTGTTGAATTCTCTACCCCCATCGGTGACATGGAATACCTCAAATTTAGTTATACCGGACAGTATTTCCGCCCCCTGACGCGCAGCTTGACCTTGCATTTAAAAACCGACCTTGGCTATGGCGTAGGCTTGGGTGATACTGATCGTTTGCCATTCTTTAAGAACTATTACGGCGGCGGTTTTGGCTCTGTACGTGGCTTTGAGCGAAATAGCCTGGGGCCTCAGGACACACCGAATCCCTTCTATGGTGATGACTCAGATGCCTTTGGCGGCAACGTAAAGATTGCAGGTACAGCAGAAGTGATTTTCCCCGTCCCATTTATGGCGGATAATCGCAGTGTTCAGGCGGCTGTCTTCCTTGATGCAGGTAATGTGTTCGATACAGAGTGTAATAAGACACAGGTCAATTGCTTTAAGCCAGAATATGGCGAATTACGCTATTCGATCGGTATCGGTGGCACCTGGTTGAGTGGCTTCGGTCCGATTACTGTTGCGCTTGCCAGGGCTATGAATGAAGGCGATTTTGATGAAACTGAGGTTTTCCAGTTTTCGCTAGGACAGGGTTTCTAATAAAGAAAACAAGTTTTAATAAGTACCATAACTTTAAGATGGAGAGTGG
>QNFO01000003.1 GCA_003646355.1 Gammaproteobacteria bacterium | reverse complement strand
CGATGCGCCCGTCCATCATGTCTGAGGGGGCGACGATATCGACACCGGCCTCGGCGTGAGAAAGGGCCTGTTTAACCAGTGCGTTTAGCGTGGTGTCGTTAAGTACATATCCTGCGTCGTCAATAATGCCGTCTTGCCCGTGAGTGGTGAAGGGGTCGAGGGCGACGTCAGTGATGATGCCGAGTTCGGGGCAGCGTTGTTTAATAGCGCGCACGGCGCGTTGGGCAAGGCCTTCTGGGTTCCACGCCTCTTCGGCGTTTAGGCTTTTGCACTCTGGCGGGGTAACGGGGAACAGTGCCAATGCTGGAATACCAAGGGTGCGGCACTCGTCAGCAAGATCACAAAGTAGATCGATAGACAGGCGTTCAACACCGGGCATCGACGGCACCGCTTCTCTTTGTTGCGTACCCTCAAGCACGAACACAGGGTAGATAAGATCATCGGTCGTGAGTTGATTCTCGCGCACTAAACGGCGGGAAAAGTCATCACGCCGGTTGCGACGCATGCGTGTGGCGGGGTACGCTCCGCGAGCAAATTGCCAGCTCATTCGTGCTTAGCTCCTATAAAGGTTTTACAACAGGCTTTCATTTTAACGACCTTTTGGGCTGGAGCCTATCTACGCGACATTTTACCGCGTTAATTGATGCTAACCCCAGGGTAAATACTAACTATGAACACCGCTATTGGAATTGACCTCCCCGAAGAGATTGCCGCCATACAGGATGGCATAGAAGCCTTTGTGCGCAAAGAAGTGCTGCCCCGCCACGAAAAGCACGAGGCCCTGCTGCACGACCCACGTAAAAAATATACTGAAGAAGGCCGCTATAGCCCCGATGTTATTCAGCTAATACGTGAAATTAGAATGGCCTCATCGGAAGCGGGCTATTTCAATATGAGTGCGCCGGAGTCTATTGGTGGCAGTGAAATGGGTTTGCTTGCTTACTACTCGGCATGGGAGCGCGTGTTCCATGTTTGCGGTGGCCTCAACTGGCTGGGCGTTTACTCCATCAGCCATTGGGCCTTTGGCCCCAGCCCGGTGCTCACCCAAATTACCGAGCGTGCGCGGGAGGAGATTCTCACTGACATGGTCGCCGGTCTTACCTCCATGTGTTTTGGCTTGTCTGAACCTGGTGCCGGTTCTGACGCCACCATGCTAAAAACACGGGCAAAACGCGATGGTGATGGCTGGCGAATTACCGGCCGTAAATTGTGGACATCCAACTCGCCCCAGGCGCAATACTGCATTGTGTTCGCCATTACCGATGAAGAAAAAGCGGCAAAGCGTAAAGGCGGTATTAGCGCCTTTTTAGTGCCGATGGATTCGCCGGGTCTGGAGATTGAAAGCATCGTCAAAATGTTTGGTCATATCGGTGGCGATGAAGGTGCCCTACTATTTGACGAAGTAAAAGTGGAGCCTTGGCAACTGGTTGGTGAGCTCGACAAAGGTTTTGCCATCGCCATGTTGGGTGTGTCGCTGGGGCGAGTTTACAACTCCGCTCGCGCAGTGGGTTTAGCACGATGGGGTTTAGATACCGCGTTTGACTATATAGCCCAGCGCGAAGTCTTTGGTAAAGCCATTGCCGAATATCAGGGCGTGACATTTCCGCTGGCAGAATCAGCTACCGAAATTCATGCGGCTCATTTAATGGCATTAAATACCTGCATGCTGCTCGACAAGGGCAAGCCCGCTATTAAAGAGCTGTCGATGACTAAAGCTTACTCCGTAGAAAAAGCCGTTAAAACAATGGACAGAGTCATGCAGGTACACGGGGCGATGGGTTTAACCAATGAAATGGGTTTAAACGACGCCTGGGAAACTCTGCGCTCAATTAATATTGCCGATGGTACTAATGAGATACTACGCCGTACAGTGGTGCAGCGCATGTTGAAGGGTGATCTTGATTTATAGGGACTATTTTTTCTCAGATAGCACATAGCAGGGTGAGTAATGCTCGCTCTGTTCGACAATTTTCATGCGTTTATCACGAACCAGGCTTTCAAGTAGTTTGTCGATGGCGGATAAAATCGTCTTGTCACCCTGCAGGACGTAGGGGCCGTGCTTTGCGACCTGTTGCTGTCCGAACTCTTTAACATTACCCGCAACAATGCCTGAAAAAGCAGAGCGCATATTGACTGCGAGCTGATGGGCTGGCAGCTGGCTGTGCAAGGCGAGACTGGCCATATTTTCGTGGCTGGGAATAAAAGGCTTTTGTAGTGCGTGGTCAATAGCTAGCTGCCAGTTAAAATAATAGGCTTCCTGCTTTTCTTTCCGGTGTCGGTGGGTGGTCTCCGTATTTTGTTTTGCCTGTGTCGCTACGGCTGCGGGGTCGCCGGTCATAATTTGATAGTAATCTTTAACCTGTTCGCCAAGAGTGGCGACTAAAAAAGATTCAAGCTCATCGAAATAGGTTGTGCATGAGTCGGGGCCAGCGAGAATTATGGGGATCTTCTGCTCGTTGCGGGGATGCATAAGAATACTGAGTAAATAGAGTATTTCTTCGATGGTGCCAACGCCGCCGGGGAAAACAATAATGCTATGGGCTAGCCGCACAAACGCTTCAAGCCGCTTTTCAATATCGGGCATAATGCTTAATTCATTGACAATAGCATTGGGTGATTCAGAGGCAATAATGCCCGGTTCACTAATGCCGATATAACGCCCCGTTTTAATTTGTTGCTTGGCGTGGCCAACGGCTGCACCTTTCATTGGTCCTTTCATGGCGCCAATACCGCAGCCGGTAATAATATCCAGGCCCCGCAAGCCGAGTCGATAGCCGACTTCTTTTGAATAGTCGTATTCATGGCGCGAAATGGAGTGGCCGCCCCAGCAAACCACCATATTGGGTTGCACGTCACCGCGCACAATTTCAGCGTTTCGCAGTATTCTAAACACAGCGTCGGTAATGCCTTCGGAGCTATCAAAATCGAGTTCAGAGGCTTCGTTAACGATGAAGTCGGTATAAACAATATCGCGCAGGGCCGAGAAAAGATGGGCATGAATGCCGCGAATCATCTCGTTGCCGACAAAAGCCTGAGCGGGCGCATTAAAGATTTCTAAGGTTAAGCCTCGTGACTGTGGAATAACCTGGATATCGAAATCAGCAAATGTAGAGAGAACCTGTGTGGCATCATCGTCCTGACTATCTGTATTGAGAATGGCTAAAGCGCAATTTCGAAATAGGCTCATTGTGTCTTTGTTAGACGCGGCCAGGCCGGATACTTCCTGCTGCGATAAAAGTTTAAGCGGGTTTTGTGGGCGGAGAATGCAGTGGCTTATTTTTTTCATAAATTGGAATTAAGCTTTGTTGTTAGAGTGGGTCATTATAGTCTGCGGTATGACAGTGTAATGACTACGTGCGGGGCCGGTAAGGCGAGACGAAGTGATAGATAATTGTGCCAAGAAATAGAATTAATGATAGATACATAAGCTTTCGCCAGGGGTTTTGGCTAGCGCGGAGTATGTCAAACTCAGCAACAAAAATAGTTTCGCAGGCGCCATTACCTGTGTCTTCACGCGTAATACTTGTGCCTCGCTTGCCACCGCCTTCGCTGGCGTACTCCGATAGCCAGCCTTTAATGTAAATTTGATCGCCGACCGAAATATCTTTTATTTTATTGCGTATGACTTTGTCATCGGAGAGAAGGTGATTGTTAGACAGTTGGTTCATGTCGAAACGGGCCCAGGCCGCGCTATCTGAAGTTTTGATGTTGCAGGTAAATTGGCCATTCCAGAAACTGTAGTCGTTTAAATCCAAGTCAAATGCGCTGTTACTCCAAACCACACAAACGTCGGTGGTGTTGAGGTGATCGTTCCATAATTTATGCAGCATGCTATTGCCATCGTGGTGTGCGTAAGAGACAACGAGGCCGTAAAGCGCGTAATCATAGAGGGGCTGAATCTGGTAGTTAACCGCATTCACCTCTACCTTGAAAGGTGCATGGCTAATCTTTGTTTGCAGGGGTGGGTTTTCAAGTTCTACTTCGAGTTGGGTATCGGCTTGGAAATCATTGCGGTGCCAGAAAGAGATAAGTAGCAGAAGCAAGCTTAAGTAAAAAAATAGTCGTTGGATGGCGGTTCTCGCTACGCGGCACTAAATGAATGAAAGACAAGTATAGGTACATTGGTACTGAGTAATGTTGCGGTGGGCCATATTCTACAATTTGGTTTTCTGTAGTGTGCTTCGGTTCTTAATGTCTGGTAAGGAGCAATTCAGCCCTTTGGCAAAGGCATGTGGACTTGGGTGGTATTTTAAAACAGTAAGGTTCTACTTGAAAATGTGGTCGGCCCCTTTGGGGCCTTACTTCGGCTGGTTTACGGTGTGAGAGTTCTTATTTGGTAAAGTTTTCGTTGTTTATATGAGTCTATTTTTATAGATGTGCGGGAATTTGTGCTGGTATATCCAGTTATACATTGATGGCGGATTATCCAATTATCCTTATATTGCAAAGGATTAGAGGATTGTTGTTGCGAATGAGTTCATTAAATATGGGTTGTTATATTAACTCTATTGGCTTGTGGCTGTTTTCTTTAGTCCGAGGGCTGGTGCGAAACTTTTAGTTAGTTTTGGTGTTTGATGAGAAGTGAGTCAGGGCGTAGTCGATACGGCTGTCGACATGCCAGTCCTTTTGCACCAGGTTTTCGATGTTTTGCAGCCTTGAGCGCAGGCCGATGCCGCTAGCGATTTGTATAAACAGGCCCGGTCGGGCATTCACTTCCAAAATCAATGGCCCCCGGGTTTTATCCAGTACGATATCGCAGCCGAGATAACCGAGTTCGGTGAAGTCATGGCAGTGGCCGGCAAGCTGCAGCAGTTTGCGCCAGTTGGGAATGGCCAAGTCGGAAAACTTAACACCGGTGTCGGGATGGTGGCTGATGATTTTGTCGTTCTGTACGGCTTTTAGGGCAGTGCCGCAGGTGATATCGAGACCGACGCCGACCGCCCCCTGGTGGAGGTTGGCTTTGCCATCGGAATCGCTGGTCGGGCAGCGCAGCATCGCCATCACCGGAAAACCCTGAAAAACGATAATGCGGATATCTGGCAGGCCCTCGTGACTGTATTTATCCAGCACCTGGTCGCCGTGCACCAGGGTTTCAATAAAGGCGACATCGGGCTTGCCACCGAGACTGTACACACCACTGAGAATATTGGAGACATAGTGGCGAATGGCATTGTTGGTGAGTAAGGCCCCAGAGGGCTTGAAAAACTGCTCTCCCTCACGATGACTCACCACCAAAATCCCCTTACCGCCACTGCCCCGTGCGGGCTTTATGACAAAGCTCTGATGGTCTTTTAGCAGGGCCGGCAATGTCTTCAGTTGCGCGGGTGATGCAATGACGCCAAGCAGTTCTGGTACCGGCAGCTTAACGGCTGTCGCTGCCTTTTTTGTCTTCAGCTTATTGTCGACAAGGGGGAAATTCTCCCGTTTGTTATAGCGGGAGATATAAGACACATTGCGTTCGTTGAGGCCGAGAACCCCGGCCTTGCGCAGCTTTTTGTGGCGCTTAATCCACATGCGTTTGCTGCTGGTGCCGTGTTGATACCATCACTCTAGCGCACTTTGAAAACGGAAAAATTCATTAAGCCGGTAGCCAGAATACTGGCCGAGCAGCAAGATAATACCGAGTACAGCAAGCAGCAGTTCGGGGAAGTTATAGGTCAGGTGGCCAACGAGTGCGTTAGTCATCGCCAGATAGGCGACGATGGCAACGGTGAGGCTGCCCAGGCCCTGCACCGCAACTTCACGGGCGCCATCTTCTTCCCAGGTGATGGATAGGCGCTCAATGGTCCAGGCCAGAATTACCATGGGGAAGAAAGTCATATTGAGCATTAGATCAAGCCCGAGTTTGTGGCTAATAACACTAAATACCGCCATCAGTATGACCACCACAATTAATACGGCGGCAATTCTCGACACCATTAATAAGTCGAGCTGGCTGAGATAGGAGCGAATCCACAGGCCAACAATAACCAGTGCGGTGAGTAAGCCGACGCCCGTTAGCAGTGTGGTTTGCATAAACGCCATGGCAATTAATACCGGCATAAAGGTGCCAGAGGTACGAATGCCGATGAGTACGCGGAAGAGTACGACGACGAGGGCGCCGATGGGCACGAGTAATAACAATTTAAAGACCGCCTGTTTTTCAACGGGCAGGCTGTAAATATTGAAATCGATAAGGGCTGAGTTGGGCTCCTCGGCGTGCATCAGCGCGATATTTTTGCTGGGCAGGTCGTTGGCGATAAAGGAAAAACGAATTTTTGAGCGCCGTCCGCCTTCAAGCTGTAACAGGGAATCACCGCCACGCTGCCAGATAAAGAAGTCTTTCGGCAAGCCGAAGTTGGCTTTAACAGGGTCGACGATATGCCAGTTTTTACCATCGTAAATTTCGACTAATTCGGTGGCTGTCTGGTTGTGAACCCTGTCGGCAAGGCTTATTCCTCGAACAATATGTGAGTCAACTTCGGCTCGCGAAAGTAATTGCAGTGCCAGGTTTGCCTGGGAAATTCGCTTGCGAGGATCGTTCAGCGAGTGGCTGCTTTTAATGCTTTCGTGCTGTTTAAGTAGCTTTAAAAGTTGTGTCGCAAAGCTAGTGGGGTTTGCCGATAAGGCGCGAGCCTGAGTAATTAGCGTCGCAGCTGTCGCTTCCTGGGCTGGTGTCCAAATCAATTTGTCGGGTATCTGGGTGGCTGTTGGCGGCGCACTGGGTGCCGGGCTCGCGCCCTGTCGGGCAATCTTAAGCTTGTAATAGAGGGTTTGCTGGCCGCCCGCATTTCGGCGCGTCCAGGTCGCCCTTCTTTGCTCATCGCCATTGCGTATATCAAAACCGTAACCCGACGAGGCAAATGTTTCATCGAGTACTTGATAGGCGTCCTGTGACTGAGGCAGGGCAAGATCCACAATGATCGGTTGCTGGGTCGCCCAGAAAGTGACTTTAGCTTCAACATCCCAAACCCGGGTCAAACTGCCGGGGGATAGGGGGAAGTTGAGGGCTACATTTTTATAGAGAGTGAGGCCAATACCGGCTGATATAAAGACCAGCGCGAGTAAATAGACCTGGGCGCGTGATGACATAAGCGCTGATTTATTTCGCGATTAAACGCTGGCTAACATCGACGATAGCCAGGTTGCGGAGAAAGTTTCGGCCGATTAAAACAGGGTAGGTCATGGCGGCGCGCTCAGAGAGAGAAACATCAATTTGTTCGGTCATCGACCCGAGGGTGATTGTCATTTTAACCACCAATCGACGCTCGGTTGTTTCGCTACCGGCTTGTTTGATGCGCACGGTGCGGGCGACCGGCCTTTCGATCGTTAGAGGTGCCTCGATGGAAGGGTGGTCGATTTCAAAGCGCACCCAGTCACGGCCGTCCCGTTCAAAGGCAACAATATGGCTGGCGTGAATAGAAGTGCCGGCTGCTCCGGTATCGATGCGCGCCATAAACACCTGCCCAGGTGGCGCGACGTTGACATTTTCAATTTCGCCAATCACCAACTTATCGGCAATTTTGGCCGCAGGGCTTGCGGGGCAGCGGCGCGGTTTAATACTTGGGCAGGCCTTTTGTTGAACGCTAGGGCAGGCTAGTGGTTGGGTGAGAGTGGGGCAATTATCGCTATTGGCGGCGGTCTTGGGGTGCTGTTCGGCCGGGGTGATGGTGCAGGCCGATAGCAAGAAGGCAAGACTAAAGATAATCTGTAAACGAGCTGATACGAGGTTGGTGAGGGCTTGCTTCATCAATATTGGCTACGTTTTGGCTCGCTGCAAATGGGGGTTTCGATAGAACCTGTGGTCTGAGTTTGGCAAGCAGTAAGCCAATCCGGGCGCTATTGTCGCTGATGACAAAAAAATTACAATACTGGAAAGCCTTCTAATGCTGAAAGGCTTAACTGGGAGTTTATTCAGTATTCAGCAAAAGGCATTGCGTTGCTGTGACAAGTAAGCTGGAGCAGGGTTCCCATTAGATTTTCCTATCCCACAGCGGGTTTATACCCAGCTTGAGGATGCTTATGTAAAAGGTAGCGCGCGGTTATGATTAAAACCCGAATGTAACTGTGCGAGAATAATTATGCTGACAAAAGTGTCCTTTCAATTTCCCTCTGTATTGCTCGCTGTGTTATTGCTTGGCGCCGCGCCGGGTTTTGCCGGTGACCCGAGAGTTCGACAGTTGGGCAATAATATGGCCGCTACAAATACCGGCAGCGAGTTGGAGAGCTACACTTTTTCAAGCCGCAAGGGCGAGGTGAAAAGTTCAATTCAATGCCTGGGCGGCTATAAGTTCGCGCTCGTGTCATCGGTTGGACACAATGCGGCGCCCCAGCCTGCCGTGAGTATTATTCAGGTACACGAAGACCTTAAAGGGCGTGTCGTGCCCGCCCGGTGTTGAGATTGCCGGGCAGGACGGATTGGGGTTTTGTCAGTAGAGGTCGCTAGTCGGGTTTCTAGTAGGCGTTCTAGTAGGACTTAGCCAAACCGAGTACCTTTTCAGCAATAAAGCACAAAATTAATTGCGGGCTAATGGGTGCCAGGCGGTGGATCATGCACTCGCGCAAATAACGCTCAACGTGATATTCCTTGGCGTAGCCCATGCCGCCGTGGGTCATTACCGCCTGCTGGCAGGCTTTAAAGGTGGCCTCGGCGGCAAAGTATTTGGCGGCGTTGGCGTAGGCGCCAGCATCTTCGCCATTGTCATAGGCGGCAGCGGCGCGAAAGACCATTAAGTTGGCGGCCTCCAGCTCAATCCAGGATTCTGCCAGGGGGTGTTGCACGCTCTGGTTCTTGCCGATGGGGCGACCGAATACCTCGCGCTCGCCGGCATACGTTACGGCACGCTTTAGAGCGGCGCGACCGAGACCGACAAGGCCGGATGCAATTAGTACGCGTTCGGGATTCAGTCCGTGTAGCAAGTAGCGAAAGCCCTTGCCTTCTTCACCGATGCGATCTTCCACCGGGATTTTAAGGCCGTCAATAAATAGCTGGTTGGAGTCGACACACTTGCGGCCCATTTTTTCGATGCGGCGAATTTCACAGGTGCTGCGGTCGAGGTCGGTATAAAACAGGGTTAGGCCGTCGATCGGACGCTTGGTTTCCGACTCGGGTTTGGTGCGCGCGATAAGCATGATTTTGTTGGCGACTTGTGCCGTCGATGTCCAGACCTTTTGGCCGTGCACCACGTAGTGATCGCCCTTTAAAATAGCTGTGGTTTTAAGTCGTGTGGTGTCGAGGCCGGTATCGGGTTCGGTGACGCCAAAGCAGGGAATATCATCGCGGCGCATCACTGGGGGCAACATGCGCTGCTTTTGCTCTTCCGTGCCAAACACAGCAATGGGGTTGACACCAAACAGGGGGATAGCAACGGAGGAAACACCGCCATTGGCCGCCCCCGACTCGGCGATCGTCTGCACCATTACGGCCGCTTCGCTAATACCCAGACCACTGCCGCCGACTTCTTCGGGCATACAAATACCCAGCCAACCATCGTCAGCCAGAGCGCGACAAAAGTCTTCGGGGAATTCACCATCGGTGTCACGGTCGAGCCAGTATTGGTCATCGAAGGGTTTACAGAGTTTTTCGATGCTGTCTTTTATTTGTAGTTGCTGTTCAGAAAAGGAGAAATCCATAGCAGGCCCCATTGTATTAGTATTTTTTGGGCGCAATTTTTGGCCCGTTTGATGAGGATTATAGGCCTTGTGAGTGGGTGATCGAGCGCGACACTGTAAAAATATTTTGCTCCGGGGTCGAAGCCTTTTGATAGCTTGTTAGGCCATATCGCCAAGTAGGGCCTGTACGATGCTCAATGCTGCCAGTGGCGCCGTTTCTGTGCGTAACACGCGGGGGCCGAGGCCGACGGAGATAACACCCTTTTGTTGTGCTTGCTCTACTTCCCCGTCACTAAAGCCGCCCTCAGGGCCGGATAATAAAACGATAGTCTTCGTAGAGGAGCCTTTGTCGAGCAATGTGCTGCTCAGGCTTTGTTCGGCCCTGGGGTCGAGTATCAGCTTTAAGTCTGAATTGGCGGGTGGGGCGCTGGCTGTGAGAAATTCCATCAGCGGCTGAGCAGGTTTTATTGTAGGCACATCATTGCGCTGGCTTTGCTCACAGGCACTAATGGCGATTTGCTGCCAGTGGCCGCGCTTTTTCAAGGCCCGCTCACCCTTGAGTTTGACTTCGCAGCGCTCGGTAAAGAGGGGGATGATTTCATTGACGCCGAGTTCGACCGCCTTTTGTATCACCCAGTCCATGCGCTCGCCCCGTGACAGGCCGATGGCCAGCACAATGCGTACCGGGCTAGGTGCTACGCCAGGGCTGTGGCTGCCGACGATAATGGTCGCTTGCTTGTTGGTTGCGGATTGCAGTGTTGCCGTGTATTCGCCGCCGCTGCCGTTAAAGACAATCAGAGCGTCATCGGCGCGCAGGCGCAGTACAGAAACGAGATAGTGGGCGGCGGCTTTATCGAGTGCCAGTTCGGCCCCGCTTTGCAGGGCCTGGTCGAGATAGACTCTTGGCACGCGCACAGGGCTAGCTCGGGTCGGCGTTGACACCGAGGCGGGAGAGGATGTCGACGCTGGGCTCGGCCTGATTCATGGTGTAAAAATGCAGGCCCGGTACGCCACCTTCTAGCAGGCGTTCGCAGAGTTGCGTAATTACATCGCTGCCAAAGGCAATAATGCTGGCCTGGTCATCACCGTATTGTTCGAGCTTTTTGGCCATCCAGCGGGGGATTTCGGCACCGCAGCCGGCAGAGAAGCGAGCGAGATTGGTGAAGTTGGTGATGGGCATAATACCGGGCACGATGGGCTTGTCGATACCGGCTTTAGCCGCTTGATCGAGGAAATACCAGTAGGCATCGATATTAAAAAAGTACTGGGTGATAGCGCCATCTGCCCCGGCTTTGAACTTTTCACCGAGCCAGTAAATATCATCCTTATAGCTTTTGGCGTCGGGATGAATTTCAGGATAAGCCGCTACCTGCAGATTAAATTTATCGCCGAATTGTTCGCGTATAAAGGCCACCAGTTCATTGGCGTGAATAGCCTTGCGAGTACTTTCAGTGTCGCTGGATAGGTCGCCACGCAGGGCCAGTAGCCGGTTCACCCCTGCCTCGTGGTAGGTGTTGAGCAGAGCCCTGACGGCTTCGACATCGTCATCGCCAAAGGCAAATGACAGGTGGGGCATAACATCGAGACCGGCAGCACGGGTTTCGAGCACGATATCCCGTGTGTTATCGCGGGTTGAGCCACCGGCGCCATAGGTCACCGAGAAATATTCCGGCGCCAGCTGGGCCAGGGTTTCTCGGGTGCGGGCCAGCTTCTCAGCGCCGGGCTGAGTTTTCGGCGGGAAGAACTCAAAACTTAATAACCAGTCTTTAGCCATGCCAGGTATTACTTCTCATCAATTTGTAGCGTTTGAAATTGGTATCGTGAAACCCGTAGCGCTGCGTAAACAGCACTGCGGGTCGCGACGATATAGCAACGGCGACTTAATAGCGATAGGTGTCGGCTTTGTAGGGCCCGTCGACCTCGACGTTAATGTAGTCGGCCTGGGTTTGCGTCAGCTGGGTGAGCACGCCCGAAAAGCCTTTCACCATGTGTGCTGCGACCTCTTCGTCGAGGTGCTTGGGCAGTACTTCAACGCGCAGTGCCTGTTCCTGAGACTGCTTATTCATATCGGCAAATTTCTGCGCGTAGAGGTGAATTTGCGCCAGTACCTGATTGGCAAAAGAACCATCCATAATACGGCTGGGGTGACCCGTGGCGTTGCCGAGATTGACCAGGCGGCCTTCGGACAGCAGCAAGATGTGATCATTTTCAGCAGCTTCAATTGTTTTGGCGCGATAGATCTTGTGAACCTGAGGTTTAATTTCCTGCCAGAACCAGTTGTCCCGCGTAAAGGCGGTATCAATTTCATTGTCGAAGTGGCCGATGTTAGAGACGACGCAGCCGCTTTTTAGGGCTGTGAGCATATCCGCATCACAGACATTAACGTTGCCAGTGGTGGTGACGACCAGATCAATGGTGCCGAGCAGAGCTGTATTAATACCCTCGGCGGTGCCGGTGTTAATGCCGTCTATATAGGGTGAGACCACTTCGAAGCCATCCATGCAGGCCTGCATAGCGCAAATCGGGTCGATTTCGGCGACTTTAACAATCATGCCTTCCTGACACAGGGACTGAACAGAACCTTTGCCAACATCGCCGTAGCCAATAACCAGGGCTTTTTTACCGGCCAGCAAGTGATCGGTGGCGCGTTTGATGGCGTCGTTGAGGCTGTGGCGGCAACCGTACTTATTGTCGTTTTTCGACTTGGTGACCGAATCGTTGACGTTAATGGCCGGTATTTTTAGCTGTCCGGCTTCGAGCATTTCGTAGAGACGGTGGACGCCGGTTGTCGTCTCTTCGGTGACGCCGTGTACGGCCTCGAGCAGCTGCGGATACTTGTCGTGGAGAATTTGGGTCAGGTCGCCGCCATCGTCAAGAATCATGTTGGCAGCCCAGGGCTCACCGTCTTTGAGGATGGTTTGCTCAATGCACCACTCGTACTCTTCTTCGGTTTCACCTTTCCATGCGTAAACAGCGACACCACTGGCGGCAATCGCCGCTGCAGCGTGATCTTGCGTTGAAAAGATATTGCACGAAGACCAGCGCACTTCAGCGCCGAGGGACTCAAGCGTTTCAATCAGCACGGCCGTCTGAATGGTCATGTGAATGCAGCCAAGGATTTTGGCATCGGCCAGTGGTTGTTCGTGGTGATATTTTTCACGAATCGCCATTAACGCAGGCATTTCTGTTTCGGCGATTTCTATTTCTTTGCGGCCCCAGTCACTGAGACTGATGTCGGCTACTTTGTAGTCGGGTGCTAATGCGTCTACCTTGGCAAAATTACTCACTATCTATTCCTCTTCTTCGGTGCCGTAGTGGCGCCTGTGGTGTTTGTTTTGGGCTTAACGAATGACGATTAAATTTCTGCTCGCAGGGCATCGGCTTTATCGGTTTTTTCCCAGGTGAAATCTTCTTCTTCACGACCAAAATGACCGTAGGCAGCCGTTTGACGATAGATGGGGCGCTTCAATTGCAGCATGTCGATCAGGCCCGCAGGGCGCAGGTCAAAGTGCTTGGTGACGAGTTCAGAAATGCGTTCATCGGGCATTACACCGGTGCCGTAGGTGTTGACGGCAATGGAGGTGGGTTCGGCCACGCCGATGGCGTAGGAGATCTGAATTTCACAGCGCTCGGCGAGACCGGCGGCGACAATGTTTTTCGCGACATAGCGTCCGGCATAGGCGGCTGAACGGTCAACTTTTGACGGGTCTTTACCTGAGAACGCGCCGCCACCGTGGTGGGCCATGCCGCCGTAGGTATCGACAATAATTTTGCGCCCGGTCAGGCCGCAATCGCCCATGGGGCCGCCAATAATAAACTGGCCAGTGGGGTTGATATGGTAGCGCGTGTCTTTGTGCAGCCATTCGGCGGGCAGGGTGGGTTTGATGACATCTTCCATTATCGCTTCTTGCAGGTCAGACAGGGAAATGTCGGGGCTGTGCTGGGTCGATAGCACAACTGCATCAATCGCCACGGGCAGGCCGTTTTCATAGCGCAGAGTGACCTGGCTTTTCGCATCCGGGCGCAACCAGGGCAGGATTTTGTGCTTGCGTAAATAGGCCTGGCGCTCAACTAAACGGTGAGCGTAAAAAATGGGGGCCGGCATCAGCACTTCAGTTTCATTGGTGGCGTAGCCAAACATCAAACCCTGGTCGCCAGCACCGAGGTCTTTATTGTCGGCTTCATCAACACCAACGGCGATATCGACAGACTGTTTGCCAATGGCGTTGAACACGGCGCAAGTGGCGCCATCAAAGCCAACGTCAGAGCTGTCGTAACCAATATCAAGAATGACATTGCGCACGATGTCTTCAAGGTCGACATAGGTATTGGTGCGCACTTCACCGGCAATGACTGCGACACCCGTTTTGACCAGAGTCTCCACCGCAACACGGGCGTTGGGGTCGTCAGCAATAATGGCGTCGAGAATGGCGTCCGATATCTGGTCTGCCATTTTATCGGGATGGCCCTCGGATACGGATTCGGAGGTGAAGATATTGTATTGGCTCATCTGTTTGTCCTTATTGTTTGTTGCTGGCTTGTTGCTGGCCGATTTATCAGTGTAGACGCTTATTTATGAAACTTTCGCAGTTGGACTTTAAAACCGTTGCGCTGTGCCATGTAGACACTTTCGCCGGCTTTAAAGCCAATTTCCTGAGCCCAGATACCGAGCTCTTCCGGGCAGAAGCCCAGCCACAGATCGCCGCAGGTGTCGCGCACCCAGTCCTGATCGTGCTGGCAGAGCTCGGTAACAATTAAAGTGCCGCCCGGGTTAAGTAGCTGGTAAATATCTTTGAGCATGTCGACGGGGGTGGCGACGTGGTGAAGCACCATATTTAAGGTGATGCAGTCGACGCTGATTTTTGCCGCCGCTTCGGTGTCTGTCTCGCCGAGAATAAAACGGATGTTGCTGCAGAGCTCTTCGCCCACCAGGGTCTCGGCACGTTCGAGCATGGCCGAGGAGTTGTCGAGGGCAATGACCTGCTCAAAACGTGGTGCCAGTGCCGCTAATAGCTCGCCTTCACCGGGGCCTATTTCGAGGACAGACTTCGCCCCTCTTTTGCGCTCCGGCTCGAGTAACTCCAGCACCGCATCGCCATAGAGTGAATAGCTCGCGATCAAGTCCTGCTGTTGGCGAAAGCCCTCGGCATTGAGTCCGAAAAAGTTTTTTGATGTGCTTGAGCGGTGTTCGTGAATGCGAGCGACTTCTGCTAATACGTCGCTGGGGAGTTCACAGGTATCGAGTTGGGTAAAAATTTGCTCGCGCAGCAGGGCCAGTTCGCTGCCGTCATTGATATTGCGACGGTAGAAAATGTGGGTGCCTTCTTTACGCGTGACGACCAGGCCGGCTTTGGCGAGCACTTTTAAATGATGGCTCATGGCGGGCTGGCGGATGCCAAACATTTGTGATAACTCGAGCACACCAAAGGCATCGCGCTGTAGTGCGCGTAAAATTTGCAGGCGCAGCTCATCCCCGGCAGCCTTACACAGGATGCTGAGGTAGGGGATGCCCGTTGGGCATTGTGCGGTTTTGTCAGTGGTAGTCGTCATGGAGCGGGACTGTACACCAGGAATAATTAAACATCAAAAATAATTGATGTTTATGTTGTCGGCTCAAAAAACCCAGGTCTGGGCTGAGCTGGAAATTAAAAGACTAGAAATTGCTATAAATCGACAGGAGTTCTTTACTGGCTGGCGCCGGTGCGGGAAAATGGCGCCCCTTTTTTCTATCTTCTGGAGTATCGCTTCGATGCAATCTCGCCGTGATCTTGCCAATGCTATACGCGCGCTCAGTATGGATGCCGTCCAACAGGCCAACAGTGGCCACCCTGGGGCACCCATGGGTATGGCGGATATCGCCGAAGTACTGTGGAATGACTACCTCTGCCACAACCCGGCCAACCCGGCCTGGGCCGACCGCGATCGCTTTGTGCTGTCGAATGGTCACGGCTCGATGCTGCTTTACTCCCTGCTTCATCTCACGGGTTATGAGCTGTCTTTGCAGGATTTAAAAGACTTCCGTCAACTGCATTCTAAAACTGCAGGCCATCCTGAGCTGGGTGAAGCGCCAGGTATCGAAACCACCACCGGGCCCCTGGGTCAGGGTCTTGCCAATGCCGTGGGCATGGCGTTGGCGGAGAAAATTCTCGCCGCGCAATTTAATCAGCCTGGCCACGATGTTGTCGATCACCACACTTACACCTTTCTCGGCGATGGCTGCCTGATGGAAGGCATCTCCCACGAAGCTTGCTCGCTGGCGGGTACGCACAAGCTGGGTAAGTTGATCGCCTTTTATGACGACAACGGCATTTCTATCGACGGCGAGGTCGAAGGTTGGTTTACCGACGACACCCCCGCACGTTTTGAAGCCTACGGCTGGCAGGTTATCGCCAAAGTTG
Source organism: Gammaproteobacteria bacterium (assembly GCA_003646355.1). Next base: position 1,377 of record QNFO01000003.1, on the reverse strand, counting down.
ATGGTCACGATGGCGAGGCTATAAAAGCGGCGATAGAACTGGCCCGCAGTGAAAATGGCAAGCCAACGCTGATTTGCTGCCAAACGGTGATTGGTTTTGGTTCACCTGCAAAGCAGGGCACTTCGGGTTGTCACGGTGCGCCTCTGGGTGCTGAAGAAATTGCTGCTACTAAGGCTGCATTGGGCTGGAAGCACGGCGCCTTTGTCATCCCCGATACGATTTACGCGGGTTGGTCTGCCAGTGATAAAGGCAGCAAGGCTGAAGCTGAGTGGCAGCAGCGTTTTGATGCTTACGCTAAGGCTCACCCTGCGCTAGCCGCTGAATTACTGCGCCGCGTAAATGGCGATTTACCGGCTGACTTCTCCGCACAGGCTCAGGCCTATGTTGACGAATGTCAGGCCAAGGGCGAGTCACCGGCCACACGCAAAGCCTCGCAAAATTGCCTCGATGCCTTTGGGCCGCTGTTACCCGAATTACTTGGCGGTTCGGCTGATTTGGCCGGTTCCAACAATACAATGTGGAAGGGCTGTAAAGACATTAGTGCCGATGAGGCTTCAGGTAACTACCTTTACTACGGTGTGCGTGAATTTGGCATGGCGGCGCTAATGAATGGCATCGCCCTGCACGGCGGCTTTATTAACTACGGCGCGACCTTTTTAGTGTTTATGGAGTACTGCCGCAACGCTGTGCGCATGGCGGCACTCATGAAGCTGCAAAGCATTTTTGTCTTCACCCACGATTCTATTGGTCTCGGTGAAGATGGCCCCACTCACCAGCCCGTTGAGCAACTCACCAGCTTGCGCACTACGCCGAATATGAATACCTGGCGCCCCTGCGATACCGTTGAATCGGCCGTGTGCTGGAAGACAGCCATCGAGCGTAAAGACGGCCCCTCGGCATTAATCTTTACCCGCCAGGGTCTGCCCCATCAAGCGCGTTCCGCCGAGCAAGTCGCGGACATCGCCAAAGGTGCTTACATCCTCGTTGATTGTGACGGCCAGCCCGATTTGATTTTGATGGCGACCGGCTCTGAAGTGCAATTGGTTGTTGAAGCCGCACAAATTCTCAGTGAGAAGGGCAGTAAAGTGCGCGTTGTCTCCATGCCCTGTACTGAAATCTTCGATGCTCAGGATGCGGCTTATCGTGAGTCGGTCTTACCTTTAAGCGTGCGCAAGCGTATCGCGGTTGAAGCCCTGCACCAGGATTTTTGGACTAAATACACAGGTCTCGATGGCGCGGTGATTGGCATGAGTACCTTTGGCGCCTCGGCCCCCGGCCCGTGGCTGCTGGAGTACTTCGGCTTCACTGACGGCAACGTGGTCGCCCAGCCTACGGAGCGGCTCGCCTATCTGAAACTCCGATTCGCCATCAATGGCT
>QNFO01000002.1 GCA_003646355.1 Gammaproteobacteria bacterium | reverse complement strand
GCGGCTTCGGCTAGGGTTTCAGGTGACGTGGGGAGGGCGCGCACACGGGCCACAACCCCGCCGAAATGGTACCCGCGCTCCGCAAGAGCGTCACCCGCCTCGCACGCAGCCCGCTCCCGCATCTCACGCGCCCCGGCTTCGTAGGCGGCGCGGAGGGCTTGCGCGGTATCCGCTGCGGCCTTGTATGGTGACGTGGTGGCCGCAATGGTAGCGAGGTCGAGCGCCGTCTGCGTGTAGTCACTCGCCATCGCTGGCCTCCTCGCCATCGCCCTCAGCCCACGCTAGGTGCGTGGAGCACCGCTTGCCCATCGGCGCCGCGCAACCATCGCAGACGATGGCCCTGCAATCGGAGCACTCCGGCGTATGGCCCCGGTGCTCGAACCGCACGCCGCACACCTCGCAGTCCCACTCACGCACCGCCATCACTCCACCTCCCTTCGCGTCGAGGGCGTCGAGGCGTTTCGCCTTGTCAACAAAACCGTCAAGCGCTCGCGCGTCTCTCTGTTGGTGTGCGGTGAGATGTGCCCATGGGACCGCCATGTGCTGCCCCGCACCATCGCACCCCATCGACGATGTGGTAAGCTGCCGGTGGCAGGCGCAGAAGTAGCGCGGGTCATCCATGTCCTGTCTCCAGCGCTTCGAGTGCCAGTCGCAGTTTAGTGCTGACGCCGTAGCTGTCTCGCATCGCTATCGCCGCATCGACCACCGCCCGCAACTTCGCCACCTCCGCCTCCAGCGTTGTCACCCGCTCATCCATGACCACGCTGCGAGGGCGTGACAGGCGCGCCTCCAGGTCGTCGTCAACCTCCCCCGTCTCCGGGTCGATGTGCTCGATAGCGGCGCGATAGTCAGCGGCGATTGCGTATAGGCTGAGCGTCATGGGGTCACCGCCGCCGTCTTCCGCTTCTCCCGCGCCTCGCCGATGGCTGTGAGTACCGCCACGGCACCCACGAAAGCAGCCTGCGCAACCTCCTCCATGCCAACGTCCGCGAGCCTGACCGGCACCGCGCCCTTCTTCGCCGGCACGTAGACAGCGAGCCATCTTCGGCTCTTCACCGCGACGCCGTCGATGTCGATGGTCATCGTCAGGATCGCCTCGCCCACGCGGGGCACCCGTACCCGTGAAACCTCTGTCGTGATCTCCATCATTCCCACCTTCCACGGCATCGCCGCTGTCAATCTCACTCGCCGCCTCATTGGCACCGAGCGCCTCCTCCGCCATACGCGCCTCTATCTCGTCGCCTACTTCCAGGCTGAATGGTCTCGCTCATGACAAAGGCTCCCACAACTTAAGTAGGTGGGTGAAACGCTCGACCAACCACGCGCGTATCGCTGGCTCATCCCGCTCCTCGACGCGCACGAACGACGTCCGGTAGATGCCCTTGCGCTGGGCCATCCAGCAAATCTGCAAGACGTGCCGCGGGTGGGCTTCGTCTTTATCCGTGGCCGTCCAGTCCCACCGGAACACGAGGTTCATGTCCTTGTCGGCGTCGCCTTGCTCGGCCACGAAATCGCGCCACGAGTCGTGGTTGTCAACGCAATCGTTGCTGAAGAAGTTTCCATCGTTGCAGTGGTAGGGGTGGTTCACATCCCACAATCGCTTTGTCTCACTCATCATCATCTCCGTATGCTGCTGAGAGTTCCCACGTCGTCGATCTTACGAGCGCCCGCGCCTCGGCCTCCGCGTCATACCTCGCCATCACTCGCCATCACTCCACCTCCCCGGCCGCGTCGAGGGCTGCGATGGGTTCCGCTAGCCATCTGCGCACGAGCGATGCCAGCGACGGCGGTAGCCTCGGAGGCCCCGCCTTCATGCCCTTGAACCCGGGCGGGTGCTGGCCGCGTTGGCTGTCATGGAGCAAACCGCGCGCCGCATCGACCACCGCCCGCAACTTCGCCGCCTCGGCCCCGGCTTCACCCTCGACGCGCCCGGCTTCGTGGGCAGCGCGGAGGGCGGCTCCGATGGTAACCAGCGAGCCATATCGCACAGCGCCCACGTGCCCGACGAGCGCAACCGCCTCAGCTTCCGCGTCGTATTCACTCGCCATTACGGCACCACTCCTCGGTACTGAAACTGCGGACTACGTCCCGGTGTCGTAGCTCCATCTCCGTATACCCAGCCGTCCCATAACGCGCGCGCACAAGCCGGCGGTGTGCGCGCAGCGCGTGCATCAGCGCCATGTGGTCTGCCGTCGGGGTGAGGTCGAGCCCGGTACGCATCCAGGGTAGCCGTCGTTCACCCATCACTCCACCTCCCCGGCCGCGTCGAGGGCGGCTATCACGTAATCCCGCACGGAGTGACAGGCCACCACGCCCTCGCCTAGACCATCCATCACGCCTACGTCCTTGGCCCGCGTCTCGACGCGCCCGGCTTCGTGGGCGGCGCGGAGGGCTGCGTCATGCCCGGCTACCTCAGCGCGCAAGTCGGACACTTCGTCGAGAGTCTCCTGCCATTCCTTTTCTGGCTGCGTGTAGCCGTCATACCCGCAGTCGGCGCACTTCTCGATTTCGTCGTCGGGCACCTCTGCGCTCAGGATGCGTACGCCCTGAGCAACATAGCGTTCCCCGTCCCACTTGAAGGAGTCACAGGACACCGTCATGGGCTCGGGATCGAGCTTCAGCTTCGAGGTACCCTCTACGCTCATCCGCATGGTGCCTCGCCCAGGGGTCCAGCTCGCCCCATCATCCTGAAAGGAGTACGAGGGGGCTGCGGCGCCATCTGGGAGGATGACCTGCACGGGCTTGGGCATCAACTGCTTCATGCGGCCCACGATCGAGTAGGTGCCTTCGGGGCCATTCCGGGGAGCATCTACATCATCGAGCCAGAGGTGAACGCATTCGAGATCCTCTTGGAGCAGCTCGATCCTGTTCTCCAGCATTCCGATCTTGCCATTGGGGCACCCGTTGCTCTCTTCCCCACTGATGTGCCCGCAATGCAGACATGTCTCTCCATCGAGAGCATAGGTGTGATCACCCCAAGTCCCCTCACGTTCGAGTTCGGAAATGCGCTTCTTTGTCTCCTCGATGAACTCCCGGTCAATGTCCCGGCCCACGTTCTCCCGGATGGCTTCCCGGATGGCATCAGGATCCATCTCCCCGGCCTTGTACCCCTCGGGGGCCTTTCCCTTCGATGGGACCCACCAGTTCGAGGTGAACCTCCCAGGTTCTACTGGGGCTTCACTCTCCTGTGCCTCCTCATCCTCCAGCCCGCGCTCCAAGGAAGCTATCCGACGCTTCAGGCGGATGCTCTCTTGATGGTACTTGCTGTTCTCTTCAGTGAGGCGCTCGATGCGCTCTTGCTCCTGTGTGTTCATTTCTTCACCTCGAACGTAGCCGTCACAGCCTTGGCCATTTTCATGAGTGTCATGCTGAAACCCTTCTTGACGCAAAGCTCCCTGAACGCGGGATCTCTGAGTAGCTCCTGGATGCGTTCATCCACATCTCGTTGAGCAATGCGCAGGAACTCCCCCATACTCTCTCGACCACTGAAGGGCTGCCGCATCTGCACCCTGAACTCGAAAGTGCCTCCTGCGAAGACACTGATGCCTCCGTCTGCGCGCCCCATCTCCTTCATGCCCGTGATCTTGTGCTTGGAGGCGAATATACCTTCAGGCATACCGTCGGTCAGCGCATTCGAGACAGCATGCACCGCCTCCCTCTCACTTGCGGCCGTGACATCCGCATCCATCCTGATCTTGTAGGTCTTCGGTTTGTCGTTCATTTCTTTTCCTTCTCCAGCTCGTCGCATTCGTCGAGCAGTCGATCGAGTGAACCCTGGGTTCGCTCCAACTGCGCCTCGACCTTGTTGGCGTGAGCGACGGCCTCATCCCTCTCGATCGTGAGCCTCTCGACATCAGAGACTGTTGGTGAGCACAGGCCCATGGTGCCGACCCATCGAGAGAGGCCTTCATAGACCCTGTAGTCATTCGTCACGTGCTCACCATTGACATAGAACTTCCCCTCGGCTGTTATGCGAAGGGGCTCACTCCCATCAGCCAAGGTGAACACGATGGCGTTCTCGGCTGGATCGTTGGCGATTACCGACTCGGTAGATAGGTCCAGCGTATCGGCTAGCGTTAGCTCATCCTCGGCCATCTCAGCTCCCCAGGGGTGTGAAGCCCCAGTAGAACCTGGGAGCGTGTTGAAACGTCAGGAAGCCTTGGATCTTGTCGCTCTTGCGAACAACCATGACCGCCGGGGCAGCGAAACCCTTGACGATGAACTCCTCTTGGAGCTGCTTGGAATCCCACACCTGCCCGTAACGCTCTTCCAGAGTCATGCGATCTCCAGCCTCAGCGTTGTAGGCGTCGAACAACTCTTTTCGTGCTTGCTCTTCTTCAGTCAGCATCTTCTATCTCCTGTACACGCTTCCAGAGTCCTGCGGGTAGGCCCGCTTTCTTGGCAGCACCCTCTGTCATAGCGAGCACCACATCGAAGCAATCACCCTCAGCCTCCTTGCGTTTGGCCCTTCGCCGAAAGGCATCGGTACTAGCCTGGTACTTCGCCTGCCATTCCCTCTCTCTACGTTCGATCTCCTCAGTCGAGTGCTGCTTGCAGAACCCGAAGGTACCCCTCTTGCCCTTGATCTTCTCAGTGACCTTCGGCTTACGGGTACATTGGTGGAACCCAACGCTCATGCCGTGATTGGCTATCGCTTGGCGGCACTGTGTTCCCTCAGCCACTCTTTCAAACCCGTTGTTCGGGGTGTAGATGTGTCTCATGCATATCTCCATCAAAAACGAACCGAATACCTCTCCAACGAGAAACGCCCCAGCCGGTTAGGACTGAGGCGCTCTCGTATTTGAGGATGGGGTTACGCGCGGGCAGGAGCACCCGAGCGCTTGCTGGCCAACGACGAGAGCTTGCTCTTCTTGGCTGTGCGAGGCTTGGTGACCTTCTTGGTCGTGACCTTCTTAGCCGCAGCCTTCTTGGGTGCCTTCTTGGTTGAGGCCTTGGTCACCTTCTTGGCCGCCTTCGGCTTGGAGGCACCCTTCGAGCGGTTCTTCTCCGCGTCCTTGGCCAAGGAACCTCGGCGCGAGGCCCCCGTTGTGACCAGGGCATCAGCCGTCTCACCCTCCGACTGGGGCTCCAAGCCCCGAGCCTTCCGCTGCTTGTTGATGATCTTGTTCCACTTCGTTACGAGCTTGTACGCCTCATCACTGATGCGAATCACCTTGCGTGTCATTTCTCTATCCTTCGTTCTGTTCGTTATGAGATCAGAGATCTCTTTTTAGTATCGGAGGGGACGGCCACCATGGCGACCTTACCTCCCAACGTCAAGCCGATCCTAGCGCAATCCCAGCGAGGTCATCACCAGAAGTACCACACAGCGTAGAAGATCACAGCGTCGATGGCGAGCACTATCCTGAGCCTGTTCATGCTCTGCATCCTCGTCAGCGTCACCAGAAGTACCAGGTAACTGCGGCCACCACATTGAGGAGGAGCGCTACCCCGATCAGATATTCCTTCGTCGTCTGCTTCACAGCTTTATGGCCTCCTCGATTTGGTCGGCCAGGGCTTCAGCCACCAACAAGGGCACAGAGCCTCTGTCCTGGCTGTTCCGAGGTGAGTGGAAGAAGGCACGATCACCTTCTATCTCCACAGCGCACCGCTTCTCACTGTGACCCGAGCGGTTACGGATGCCCTCGGCGATACTCACCATGTGCTCCGAGTTCCCCTCGACGCAGGCATCCGAAATGCGCCCTGAGTACATCAGCTTGACCCCGTACTGTATGGGCTCTGACCAGTGGTGATCCTCGTGCTCGGCACGCTCGATAGTCCACCAGTCCCACTCAGCGTCATCATTATGAATCAGCTTCAACTCACCTTCAATCTTGATGTCACTCACGGCGGTTATGCTCCCTCTTCTGGTACTCGTCGATGAGATCGAAAGCCCACCTACTCCATGTATCGTGTGTCACTCTGACTCCTCCCGCGCAGGCTGGCGCATCATCCCAAACTTCTGAAGAATAGCGGCATCTTCAGAGGCCATCACTCCAGCTCCTTCTCTTCAGCGAGCCATTGGGGGATGACGAGGGTCCCCTCTCCGCCGACCCCATAGCACTCCGAGTCATCGTCGATGAGCTTCTGAGGGATCCAACAGGTTCTCTCACCCACCTTCACCAGTAGAGCACCGCCGTCCGACTCCTTGAGCACCTTGACATCGTCGATCGTCACGAGGTCCCAGTCCTTCTTGTCAGCCATCTTTCCACAACTCCTCGTGGTTCTCGACCCACGCTTTGTAGTCTTCCATGGTCATCTCCAGCGCCTCGCGCAGCCCCATGGGCCCATAGGCGTGCTCGTGCCACTCCTTCGTGATGCCCAATCGCAGCTTATCTCGGAGAGCGATGAGCACCTCCATGTTCCCCTTCATACCCACCTGGATGAGGGCGAGAGGGGCATTCACCTGCACCAAGGCAGGCTCGTAGTGGTGACGCTCGTCGGCTTCAATCTTGTTGATCCAAGCCTGCGCCCATCGCAATAGATCTCTGTTCGCACTCATATCTCCACCTTCGGTGCCTTGTGGAACACATGCATATTGAGCAGACCTACGTCCTTGATGAACACATCGAAGCAGGGACCACACAGGGACATAGCTCCCCGACGACCATCCTTTCCTACCCCGACCTCGAAGACGATCGCACTCGGGGGGTCCCTGCATTCCACCAGCCCAGGCGACCCTCCGAATGTCATGAACGTGTGGCCATTGGGCTTCTCTGCCTGGCAATGATCGGGATCTGGGGGAATCAAGGGTTTCGGTTCAGCCATCTTTGTTCCATCCTATGCAGAACTGCCCCATGGACTCAGGGTCCGGGACAAGTTCGAGGTCGGGCTTTGGTACCCGTACGGTTGTCTCCTCGTCGCAGCCGACGCAGGTGATGATGATCTCCCTCAGGTGGTCTCTGTTGGGGCCTCGTCGCTTGTCTGCCATAGTCCTCCAATGAAGAACGCCCCAGCCGAAGCCGGGGCGCTCTCTCTGTCACTCTGCTGATAGGCCGATCAAGCCTTCATACTCGCAGACCAATCCACCTCAGAAAGCGCCAGAAGGCACCTTCGTAGAAGGGCAGGGGCTCAGAGGGAACCCAACGCCCACTAGGCGTCTCAGTCTCCGTGTGTCCGCAGCACTCACCACGCAGAAGACACCCCTCATGTTCGCATCTCATGGCTTCTCGTAGACCAGCATGAACTGGTTCTTCCCCGAGGGGATGTTGACCTTCAGGGTTCCGTGACTCTTCACCACGATCCCACCCAACGAGCTGAACGCCTTGGGCTCTATCCTGCCCTCGTCGAGTTCATCAGCGAGATGCCGCATGAGCGCCGACAAGCCCTTCTTCGTATCTTCGACTTCACCCGCCATCGGTTGTCTCCTTGCCATACCGCTCCTGGGAGCGATCACATTCGTGCTCTCGTCCAGGACCCATCCGCCCACAGAGCACGCAGTAATGGGTAGATGGTGAGGCTACAGCCTCCAGCCTTGATTCAGCCCCACACTTGCAACAGATCGCAAACTCCTTAGGCTCTGGGCACTTGCTGAACACTCGAAAGAAGTCCAAGCAATGCTCCCCACCCTCAGGGCAGGCATAGGACCCCTCGTCCACCTAGCTCTCCCACTCTACGATGAGGCGCATACGCCCAGGCTTGTGCTCGACCAGCTCTCCCGAGTCATCCATGACGGGTTCATGGTCTCGCTCGAAGACCAGGTTGAGGGGCTCCACTTCCCGCTTCTCGATGCGGTCGGCGAGGTCCCTCAGGCTCTTGGCCACGGTATCGACCTTCTCATTCTTGGTCACGCCACATTTCGTAGGCACGAACCCGCAGCCTGGGCACACGTGGTCTTGGACCTGGTCCCTATCCCTCACGGACAGGTGACCACAGACACACTCGATCATGAGGATGTCCTCTTCCTCGTCTTCCCAGCCAACGCTCCAACCATGGAGTATCTCCTCGTGTGTGAACTTGGCGTTCTTCATTGTCCTCATCCCTAGCTGGTAGATCTCGTACTTGAGATCCATCGTACCCATCATCTTTACCCACATCGCTTCGATCTGGGCCTTACCCTCGAACATCACCTCACCGACTTGAGGAAGGACTTCCCGTAGGCCTTGGCGTACTTGCCGAAGATCCACTTGAAGCTCCACCACCGCACCTCGAAGACGCCGAAGGTGAGGGCCTGCTCGTAGCTCTTCAGCATGGCCTCTTGACCGGAGTGACCTGGCCACTTCTGATCGTAGGCAGCGAGTCCAGCCCCGAGCTTGGGGAGGCCATCACCGATGCCGGGAATCTGAAGTGAGCGGTCGAGGGTGTGCTTGACCATGTTGCCTGGGCCATAGGTATGGCTCCAGGGGATGAGCCACTTTTCGTTCTCCCCCTCCTTGTTCTTGCGTCTACGAGACCGCACGGCGTAGCCCTGGTTGAACACGGCGTCCATATGAGGGGCCACGTCTGCGGCTCTGCCATTCTCTGTGTGGCTCGTGAAGCTCGTAGTCTCCATCCGGGCATAGGTCCCGTCGACCACCGCAGACTTCACATCCACGAGCCTGTTCCCTGCCTTGTCGATGTTGATGAAGTCCCTGACGTTCTTCGGCTTCCAGTTGCCCTCGACGTCTGACTCGTGGAAGGCGAGGGGGAACCCGAGGTCATCACGGTCGAACATCCGCCTGGTGTGGGCGTACATGTCATTCATCCACCGCTCATTCGGCCACGGCCAGTCCGTGATGCCCACCTGCATGTTCCGCTCCAGTGCCAGCTTGCAGATGGCCTCGACACTGTCGTACGAGTAGAACGGGTTGAACTTCTCGTTCATCCCCTCGAACATCAGGGCGATCGACGAGATACCATGCTCCTGCATCTCGTCCCAGTACTTGGCCTGCTTGATGCGGCGAGGGTCATCCACCCAGATGCCATGGACAGGCTTCTGCCCTGAGTGAGCAGGTTCGGGCTCCAGGCGACACTCACCTTGGATCATATCCCACGTGTCTGGGCCGACCTTGCCATCTGCGTACAGGTCTCGACGACGCTGCCATTCAGCCACAGCCTCGACAGTCAGCTCTCCCCAAATACCATCTTCCTTGGCGCCAACCACTGATTGAACGAGGTTGGCCTCACCCTCAGAGGGGAGGTGCTTCTTGTTGTAGTTGGTGGCGCTTGTGATCTCCGATGGGCTCATCACTTGGGCCAACCCGCAGGCTGAGCAACAGGGGGATTGTCCAGGTCATCGAGGGCTGACTCCATGACGTTGAGCCCGATGTTGAGTGCCTCGAAGCCCAAGGCCTTCTTCGATGCCTTGTCCGTGCGCCTGCCGAGGATACGCTCGATGCGCTCGTGGACCTCGATGGGTAGGTCGAGAGCCAAGGTCTTCATCGTGATGCTTGGCTTGGTGTCGTCAGTGTCATTCATGGTGTCCCTCATATCATGGCGGCAAAAAGTATGCGTGTGTTCGATCCCGAACTACTCGGATAGTGGCTGGATGTCCTCCACCTGGGAAGCCTCCAGCTCTTCGGTATCGAGGAGGATTCTGCACCCTGCGTTGATCGCGAGAAGTGCTGCCTGCCTTCGGCTCTTGCGGAGGCTGTACTTCCTCGCCACCTTGTCCAACCGATGCCTCACTCCCGATGAGACGCTGATGCCCATTGTCTTGTGGTCGCCGATCTCCTTGTCGTCGCACTCGGTCTGGACTCTGTAGTCCTCCCGGGCTGACTCGATCAGGTCCTTGAGAATGTGGACGCGCATCTGAAGGACTTTGGCCTTCTTCTCGATCTGCTCTAGTAACACTGGCTCTCTTCTCCTTGGTTATCCCTCGCGGGAGACTGCACGAGTTCCGCGCTCCAGGCCAGTCCCGGTGCATCTCGCACTTCACACATCGCTGCTGGTTGGGTGACCAGACGTGTTTGGCCATATTCCCCGATCCTTGCTGCTCCGATTAGCTTAGCAAAAGTGTTTACGGGCGTGTGGCCTGTGAATAACCTGACTATGCCCACCTGATCATGTAAACACGAACTGGGTCTCTACGACCCCCTCATATGATGGGCTGTCAGAACGTACATGGACCCGCCCTATATGGGACGATCCTAAAAAGCGAGTCGGGACCCTTCAGTGAGGATAGAAGGAGGATCTCACAGGGACGACAGGGTCCCGACTCACAAGGCTGATAGGCTATTCGTCCTGTTTCTCTACGTGATCTCTCACGTACTGGTGGCGCAGGCACATGAGGACGCCTGTGCCGTAGCCGATGACTGCCGCGAAGATCATTCCGAACATGGTTCCTCCTTGCTCTCTAGGCGATTCACAAAGCCCTTGAGCGTGTGATAGGGCTCCAGGCCCGTCCTCTGGGTGTGCAGGAGCGCACGACGGTCACCAGGGGCGAGGATGCCTCTCTCGTTCATCAGCTTCAGCGCCTTGGTTGCCCACTCACTCCACATCGATGAAGCTCACGCAGCTGGTGAGGGTCATCAGGTCATCCTCTGGGCCTTCGAGTTTCCTGAGCAGGTCCTCTCTCTGGCGCTTGTTGTACCCGAACCCTTGGGCGGCGAGCCTGAACACATCCATAGGAGCGTCCGCGGTTCTGTCGCTGTCCTCGTGGTAGACATCCATGGCCACAATCCACTCGTGGACCACCTGGCGGTCTCTACGGCTGAGCTGGGCACCGTAGAGGTTGTGTTCCTCGAAGACATCCCAGCACTTAGGCCAGAGCCCTCGAACGACCCAGGCCATTGCTTGGGCGTAGGAGCGAGTCTCTTCCTGGACATCCCCTCGAAGGCGCAGGTCGAAGAACTTGAGCCAATGCAGGAGAGATGCCTTGATGCGGATCTTCGTGTACTGGTTCTGGGGCAGGGGCAGTCGAGCTATCTCAGTGGCTACCCCCTCTTCCACGATGGTTTCGTAGGCCTGCCTGATGACCGCGGTGGTCGTCTCGATGACATTACACACCATCTGTTGGGCCTCCAGTTCGAGAGGCTCAGCACTTCCCTGCTTGTTGGCCTTGCTCTTTGCCCGGATCCGTTCGACGGGTGGGATGTAGTAGAGGTCGGGCATCTTCGAGTACCGTCCGGAGAACTCGTTCCGGTTGGTGTACTTCCTGAACTCATCGTAGTTCTCGAAGTAGGCTGAGCTGTTGTCGATGGTGGCCGTCCGATGCCTGTCGAGCTGACGCAGCACGAACATGGGGCATTGGATCTCGAACACGACCTCATTCATCTCGAACGGGCTCGTGTGCTTGTCTCCCCACAGGCGGGTACGCAGCCTGTCGTCCTTGTCCTCATCAACGCCCGTTGCGCTGTCCGTGGACATCCTGGCAGCTTCGAGGGGGGCGAGGTCGCTACCCATGTGGTCCACGAGCTTCACATAGCCATGGTCGAGCAGCTTGAACTCCTTGTGCGTCAAGACGCCTTCTCCGCAACTTCGGCCTGGTGCCGATAGGTGAAGGCACGCATGGCGTCGACATCGTCGTTGAGCACAGCCATGCCCCGCTCCTTGGCGCAGGCAGAGCACACGCTGATCTCCAACACCGTCTCGATGCGTACGCGCTCGGTGATGGCGTCCGTACGCTCCCTTGTCTGGGTGACGAACTTCCTCTGAGACATACCTGGTGGGGTTGACCTCTTACAGTCCTTGCAGATGAACATCAGTATTCCTTCCTTACCGCGTGACCAGCCTCTACGAGGTAGTCATTGAGCGATCTGTTATCGTTGAGTACTTCTTTTCGAGACAACTTCTTCTTCGGGTCAGACTGGATGTAGGGGTAGACCTCTACGATCCAACGTCCGTACTTCCCTGCTCGGGGGTACCCGCCATCGTGAGACCGAATGAGGACCTCCCAACAACGGCCAACCTCCCCCTCGATGAGGGCCCATTGGTCGAGCCACTTCAGTACAGCGTCCTTGGCTGCCCAGCCCGCCTTGTACTCCACCGAGTCCTTCTTCACACCATAGGTCTCAGGTGTGTCGATCCCATGAAGCCGACATCGGTGCTTGCCGAACTGCCTGAACCCCAAGTCGATCTCCAAGTCGATGGTGTCCCCATCAACGACCCGTAGAACCTTGGCCTTGTACGTGTATGAAAGCATCATAGGCTTCGTGTCCTCAGAGGGGCGTTCATCAGGGTGGCGTAGTTGAACTTACTTCCCAGCGCTTCGTGAATGTCGAGCCACCTACCCACAGCATCCGTCCCATCGATCTCGTAGAGGGCGTTGTTGTAGATGAAGAGGTGCTTCCGAACACGTGTGTCCCCCTTGACGAACTCTCGACCTTCATCGGTGATTCGCCACATCCCTGATGAGTTGAAGCCCCTCGTGCGTACATCCATCGGCTCGATCAGCCCCCAGAAGCGGAGCTTGGCGTAGTCGCCGCTTGCCCCGGGCAAGTAGAAGCGGTTCACGTTCACCCAGTTGTCATGGTCCGCCCACTTCGAGCGACTGGCCTTGCAGATGACGATGAGCTGTCGAACCATCGTCGAGCTGATGGACCTCTTGTAGATCTTCGCCGTCTGGCTACAGCAGGGGCACTCGATGGTGAACCCCTCTTCCATCCTAGCGAAGATCTTCTTGCGGATCAGGTCGACGGCCCATTGGAGCTTCACCCCAAGGTCAACCAGCTTCACCGTCCGTGCCTTGAACTTCTTGGTCATTCAAATCCTCGTGTATGCGGCTGACCGTGACTCCGGTCTGGCCTTGGTACTTGCTGTTGCGCTTCACTCCGTAGGGCTTCTGCGCAGGTCTACTCATGGTGTGCAGGCTGATCTGGCAGATACGGTCACCAGGGTAAAGAGCAATCGGGAAGCGCCCGGCGTTGCTCAGCTCCAAGGTGATATTCCCCTCGAAGCCAGGATCGATGAAGCCTGCTGTGCTGTGGATCATCAGGCCCATCCGCCCCCAACTCGAACGCCCCTCGACACGCCCCACCAGCTTTGGGCAGAGGCTGATCCTCTCCAACGTGGTAGCGAGAGCGAAGGCATCGGGCTCCAAGATGAAGCGCTCCCCCTCTATCAGCTCGACGTCATTCATGTAGTCGTCGAGCACCAACCGCTCACCAGTCTCGGGGTCGGGCACCCGCGTATCAATGACACGCCTGCCATAACCGACCCCCAGCTTGTAGACCTTGAAGCTGTGCCCCAGGCGGAGGTCAATGCTTGCAGGCTGGAGCTGCTCGTCCCAGTTGGGCTCGGGGTCGAGGGTGATGTCCTCCTTGGCTATGGCTCGTAGAATGTCGGCGTCGCCTAAAATCATGCTGTCCCCTTACGCTGTGCCTGCCGCTGGCCCATACAGATCTAGCGGTAGCAGGTGAGGGAGTTCAGTCTGGTGACTGAGCCCCGACATCTTGATGAACTCCCCAACAGTGGGGGTGGCGTCTTCACGCTCAATGACCGGCGCATACCACACCTCGTAGCGATCCTGGAGATGATCTAGGTAGATCACCGCCACCGACTCAGCGTCCGTCTCGAACATCTCGTTCGAGGGGAGCATCTCCACCTCAGTGACGAGGGCCATCGCTGCTGAACGAGCTTGGCCTCGCATCGCCAGGGCACGCACAAGCATGGACATCCTCAAGACATCCTCGGGCTCCTGAACAGGGCGTCCGTAGAATGCTTGCCCGAGACTCTTCGTGGCGTTTGAAGTGGGGGATACCGTGGACAAAGCAAAGCCAGCAGGTACGACTCTGTTCCCAGACTCGACTCCTTCCCGAAGCGTCGTGACGACTAC
The DNA here is from genome assembly GCA_003646355.1 of Gammaproteobacteria bacterium. The sequence continues at coordinate 14,769 of QNFO01000002.1, read as the reverse complement.
CTCCCGGAACTGATCGATCTCTTCCTTAGTGAAAACCATACAAAACTCCATCGTGATCTAGGGGAGACCCACAATCGGGCCTCCCCCTGCACACGTTTGTTACTAGAGCATCTCAAAGATGCGCGTCACCTCATCGAACAGCTGCCCTGCTCGTACCATCGAACGCCGCTCGACGCGACGCAGGTAGCGCTCTCGATCCCGCTCTTTGCGAGACCCCTTCGGCTGCTTCGCCACAGCCTTCTTCCGTACCCTTGGCTGGGACCTCCGAGACTCCACCGGCAATGCCGACAGCTTCTCGAAGGGCTTATGCTTCAGGGGCCTCGATGGTTCCCGTGGCTTCTTAGGGCCGTGGGTGGGGTTGAGTCTCATCTTCTTACGGACGAGATTCTGCCCCTTTCGGAAAGCCTGCTCGATCATCTCTGCATCGAAGTGCAGGATCTCTAGTGGTGCCAACAGGCACTCCACGAGTGAATCCCCCTCCTTCTTGCAGAGCTGAAAGCAGACGTCATCATCATCCTGGATGACGATCATGACATAGTCACCTCCTAAGAAATGGCGCTGGAGTACTCTCGACTCCTCCACCACTTCTCCTCGTGAGTCCAGCACGCGCACTGTCTCCATAGTACCTCCTCCTTCTGGGCGATGGTTCGCTCCAGTTCGCTGATAGGAGGATTGTCGATCACTTTCTGATCTTCCTGGCCATGGCTCCGCGTGCTGTCAGCTCGTCGTTCATGTAGTCGACAGCGTCTCTCTTCTCTGCCTGCACGGTGTAGATGTTCTGCGCACCCCACAAGTCCTCAAGAGCGGCGACGATGGTGTGCAGCTCCTCGGAGATGTAGCACTTGTCCTCGAAGAGGTGGATCTTTGACTGGGCTCGCCGCACATGACGGTACCAATCGTTGAACTTGGGGATCCCTGCGAGCTGCTCCGTGCGGAATGCCTGTGTCCCATAGACAGGCCAGTTGTGTGCCCCAACTATTGGGCTCTTCTCATCACGCAGGGTGAGGGGTTCGACCCAACCGATGAGGATCTCGACCATGCTCTTGCAGCACTTCAGTCGATCTGCCTCGGATGCATCTACGAAGGTGCCGAGAGAAGAGCACCTCTCCCGTAGCTCCGGGCGGTCTCGCAAAGCCCGAAGTACCTTGCGGAGTTCAGCGGGCGTAACCTCGTCAGCAAGTACCCGTATGAGCATGCTTCCGAGGTGGATGCGTTCACTCACGATACCTTCTGGTACCTCGGCCTCTTGGCCATGGGGAACGCCTTGCCCTCGTAGCTGAGCTGAAGGGTCCCGTCGATCTCCACAGCCTTGCGGTGCAGGTTGAGGATGCCTCGACGAACACCGACCTCAGCCCACGCGATGCGGGCTACGTCCTTGTCTTCCAAGAGGGTGCAGAAGAACAGCTCGTTGTAGTTGAGTTGATCAAGGATGGCATCCAATGCCCGTAGCGTGGTGGGTGAGTTCACCCACGTGTGCAGATCTGCAATGAGTGCGGTGTTCAGGGGCTTGGTATCCATAGTCTCCTAGCTTGCGTTGTGTTTTTGGGCTTCAAGAGGTTGGGTCAAGGTACGTTCCGCGGACCAGCCTCTCGAAAGCCTCATGTGTAGCGTTTTCCTGGATATCCCCAGCTCTTCAGCCCAGGCAGACATGCATTGAGTCTTGTCCCCCAGGGTGAGGAGTCGGTTCCTTCTGGTATTCCGCTGCTGCTCAGACCTCGTTGCCCAACGCACGTTCCCCGGCTCATACCCTTGGCCGTTATCTATCCGATCGACCGAATGCTGCATGCTGGGGCGCGCTCCAATCTCCTGGAAAAAAGCCTCGAAGCTTTCTACCCATAGAGGATTCACAGTGATCCCTCGACCACCATACTTGGGATAGTTGGGGTTGTTGGGGTTAGTACACCTCTGTACGAGGGCACCCCAGACCTGATACTCGGAAGATCGACTCATGCCGTGGGTAGTCTTCTGAGCAGCCATTCGTTCGGAAGCTAGTTCCGAGTTGAGGCATCCGCATGACGCGGTTCGGCCACTTCTCAGAGACCCTTTATTTATTTCCTTCTCGGTACCGCACTCACAATGGCAGGAGGCATAGGAACCCCCAACCCGCACTACTGTGAGTCGACCAAACTGATCTCCCTCTTTCATATTCCTCCTCAGGAAGCATTGGCCACGAATGAGTAGTCGTCCAATAGCGTCCAACCCACGATCGCCAGAGGGTCACGAGACACCATGGGGTCGATGGGGTTGGTGGCCTGGGTTTCGAGAACCGTGTCCACATCCTCTCGGCTGATAGGACGGTCCTGCACCAGTTTGAATGACAGCTGCGAGGGCCACTCCACCCCGTCCGCAATCTCGATGCGTGTGGGCGCATCACCGCCCTGCTCGTACCACCGGACGTGAAGCAGGTATCGGTTGATGTCGTTCGCCTTGTCCACTGCATCCTTGAGCAAGCCTACGTTGATGAGGCTATCCCCCTCCGCTGCAAGGATCAGGGAATCGTACTGCGCTCGGGTCATCGTGACATCAGGTGTAGCCATGGTGGTTCTCCAAGGGGGAGTCTACTCTTCGCAGTCTTCCTGAAGCAATGCCTCGATCCCCCGCTCGCAGGCATCCTCGTAGCTGCCCAAGCGCAGGGCTGGGACAGCGCCCTTGACGTAGTAGTGGTGCGCCTCGCATGCGAGGCAAATGATCGGCCCGCGGATGACACGATCCTCATCGCCTGTGTGGTCCTTGTCCCACTTGTTCTTCATCTCGGTCTGCGGGATCTTTACCCCCGCCATGTTCACCGACCCTCCCTTCTGGGCCATCGGGATCACCATCTGGAACGTCAGGATTCCAGCCAACTCATCTTTTCCGCAACTCAGACATTTCAATCCCATGGGGGACTCCTTTTCTATCCACTAGGCTGATAGGCATTTCAGCTATCAGCATGGTGGAGGCACTATGCTATTCGATCTTGAAGGGCTGCGACTTCAGCAGCTCAACGACTTGTCAGACAGAGACCACGACTACCTACGCCTGATGGAGAGGCACCCCGCCCGCACCGAGTTCAAGCACGGAGACATCTGCTATCTCCAGCGGATCACCCCAAGGCTGTTGGAGAACCCCTACTTCAGTGAGCATGGCATCCCTCGCTTCTGGAAGGTCCAGTTCGTCGTATCCACTTACCAGTTCGAGCTGCACAATGCTATGCAGTCCACCGGCTTCGGTGGGGATCAGGCTGTCGCCTACCTCGACTCGGTCGACTTCGACTACGACAACTGTCGATCCCAAGCACCTGTGATCTACGCCCATGGGTTTCCCCACGGGGACAACCCCAACACCGCCGAGTGGTTCTCGGAGAAGGTCCTCAAGCGGATGTGCTTGCGTACCCAAGACGTCGACTGGGAGCCTGTCCTCGACGAGTTCAAGACTCCCTTCTATGGCTACGACAAGAACCTCATCCAAGCTGGGTTCGCCCTCGACATGGCCCCGGACCACTACGCTGATGGGCTGAACTTGCGCCGCCCCTTGCGGCACGAGGAGGATGCATTCGAGATCGCAGCCAGCATGGGGCTGGAGGAACGCATGATGACCCGGGAAGACCCCTTGGCCATTGACCCCCACTCCGTGGACCCCGACGATGAAGTGTTCGTGCATCCGTGGGACTAGAGCCACTCTTGCGAGTACTTCGTGAAGTAGTCGAGGATCTCGAAGCCCGCAGTGATCTTCCGAGCAAGCAGCCCACACACCCGTGCGTCATCGACTGCCGTGTGGGCATTCTCTTGGGAGATGTTGTAGTGGGCGGCGAGGTCCCCGAGCTTGGCCCGACTGTGCCCCCTCTTCTTCGCCATCAGCAGGGTGCAGAGGGTGGGCACACCTGTTGGCCACTTGTCGGCCGGGAGGTCGTAGCTCAGCATACGCATGTCGAACCGAGCGTTGTGGGCTACCCAAGGTGCACCCCGACAGAGCCAGTCCATCACGTCTACTCGGATGTCGTCGAAGCGTGGGGCGTCCGCCACATCCTTGTCCGAGATCCCATGAATCTCCGTAGTCTCCTCAGGGATGTGGAACCCCGGGTTGAGGTACGAGTGGTAGGTGTCGATGATGTCCGACCCCTTGAACATGACCATGCCCAGCTCGACGATCCGGTCACTGCGCCGAAACCCTGTGGTCTCGGTGTCGATAGCGATGATGGGCATCTCGTCCCATGAAACTCCTGCGTACACTAGCCACCTCCTTTCAGTTTTGCTGCGACCCATTCATCAGGGTTGCGATAAGCCTGTTCCATGATCTTCACCGCACGCATGCAGAAGCCCTCCACCTGATCGAAGCGGACAGAGTAGTCTCGCTCGGTGTGGTAGGCAGCACTGTCGGGGTGAACATACTCCTCGTCGAGAAGTTTCTTGAGTGCCTGGGCTGCAATGGAAGAGCGAGCAATGCGCTCGTGCTCCCTCTCGTAGTTCGGCAGGTCCTCGGCCCCCGCAATGCGGGGCGGCCTTCGCGTCGTCCAGAAGTACTGCATCCGATGGGTCAGCCGGGTGACCGACGTGAACCGGCGGGCAATGAGGATCCCACCCCGAAGACGATAGCACTCCACCGCATCGTGGATGGCTGCCTCAGCCCTCTCCGCCAGCCGCGCGTCGAGGACGGTGGTCGGTGGAGGGATGAGAGAACTGATGATGCCTTGAACTATCAAGTATTCGGAGGTCGCCTCTTCCATGGGGGCGACGTTCCCTCGAACGCAGTGGTCGTTGACGATACGCTGGACATGAGGATCGTAGATCCCTCGGGCCTTCATGACCGAGACCATGGTCGACCTGACGGTGTCGGATTTGCTAGAGGTCTTGGGGGAGAGGGTTTCTTTTCTATTCATAGTATTATTAGTATTTACCTATATATACTGTACAAACTACATACACCCAACACAGATGGTTGCAGGGATGAGTGATGATGACCAGAAATACGACACGGGTATCGGCTCGCGGGCTCGCCTTTACCTCCAGAGCGAAGAGACAGCACGTCGTCTCGATCCTTTCGAGCGCGAGGCACGAGCAGGGCTCCCAGACGTCGACCTAGCCCGCAAGGCGGGGGTGTCGGTGTCCTCGGTCCGATTCTGGCGTAGGAGGCGGGAGATACGCCACAAGGTGGGCGCAGCGCGACGCAGCGAGACGGCGACAGCGAAGGCTCTCGACCTGCTCGGCGAACCGCTCGAAGATGTGCTCCAGCGCGTGCAGTCCTCCGAGATGGGTGGAGACTGGTCGCCTCCCGAGTTCATCATCCGAACGGGGCTCCACTACAACAAGATGATGGAGCAGTGCCATCTCCTCCTCGTGCATGGCTACTCCTCCGAGGAGATTGCCGAAGCGCACGGGTACACGGTGACCACGGTGCAGCAGGCCATCGCTACGTTCATCCGGTACCAGGAGGAGAGCCGTGGTGGATGAAGCAGCAGAGAAGAAGTTCCGCTCGCGCTACCCGGCGCTGTGGAAGCGTTGGAAGAATAAGCACCCGGGGAAGCCCGAGAAGGAGAAGAAGCCTCCACCTGCGAACCACCGAAGAGCTTGGACTGCTAAGGAAGAGAGAGATCTCCTATACCTATGGGGAGCACAGCGCACAGTCACCCTGGCCAAGAAGTTTGGGAGGACCGCATATGGCATCAACGACAAAGCGAAGATGCTTGGTCTCGGACCAGCACGGCAGGGGAAGATCACCCTGACTGCCTTCGCCAAGATGTCGGGATTCAACCGCAGCACCATCAAGCTCGCAGCGAAGCGTCTGAACATCTACCTACGCAAGTCCCTTCGAGTAGATCCCCGTTGGAGTGTGCAGACGCCCAACACTTGGTACGCGGTCACGGAGGAACAGCAGGGGGTCATCCTCCATGAGCTGTTGTCCCATCCGGATGGGGAACGCTACCGTGCACGGCGCAAAGGCGAATGGGAGAGCAGAGAGCCCCCTCGATGCCTCGGCTGCGCGGGCACTGAGATCAAGCACTACGCCTTGGGGCTCTGCACCAGGTGCTACGACAAAGACCGGAGAAGGAGGAAGCGTGAAGAACAGGGACGATAACATACACTGGTGGGATTGGGTGATCGCAACCGCCACTGAGCTGAGGGATTTGGGGGTTCACCCGGACGAAGTCTCGGAGCTGAGGAACCAGAAGGTTGGTCTTCGCAAGCCCCTGTCGAAGAGGTGGGCTCGCACCGTGGGTCTGTGGGGTGGGCAGAAGACCTGTGCCGAACTCGCAGGGCTGATAGGCGTGTCTCGCCCAAAGGTGCGCTCCTACGCAGGGTACTGGGGGATAGGCTTTCTGAAGCGAGGATCACGCAGGCTTCATCAAGTGGAGGTCGCCCTCGGGGCAGAGGGTGCGAAGAGGCACTATGGGAATGAGCGGACCATCCGATGGATGGCTGCGACCGGCTGCCACATCCTACCCCCGGAGTACATCTATTACACCCAGCAGGTCCCCCTGTTCGAGGGCTTGATCAAGGATACCGAGGGACTCACACTCCCAGAGCTGCTCGAAGAGTACGAGCTGGGCGCGGTGCAGGAAATGTGGGTAGCGTCGAAGTCCGCACTTACCTCACCATGGGGTGACGATGAAGAAGACGACCACACCAAACTTCTTACCCGACTTCGCAGCTGAGAACTGCCCGAAGCACGAACCCCTGGAGCAGCTCCAAGGGATGTTCCCCAAGACGCCCCTGCCTCCAAGCGAGTGGCAGAAGCGTCTTAGCGAACTGGGTGCTCCGAAGGCGCAGCTCATCTCCCCCATAGCGAAACCGAAAACACTCCTGGAGATGTACGGCGTGGAACCGCGTCGCCTCTACCAGGACGTCCTCGACCGACCGAAGCATTACACCGAGGACCAACAGCAAACCATCGAGCATCTCTTCTTCAAGAGGTCTCCGATGACACCTCCAACCACGGAACAACTCGATGCTCTCTTCTACCGATGGCAGGAGAAGACCGAGCAGGCCAAGCAGCGCAAAGAGATCGTCAAGAAAGTCACCGACATCTCAGAGCACGCCGAGCTAGAGGGACCAAAGAAAGCTCCCACCTATGAAAAGCAAGACTACGGAAAGCTCATCAAACTCATCTGAAGGGCGTTGCTCTAACATCATGACCCGTGAACTCGCAACCGTTGAACAGGCGCTCGACATCAAGCAGGCCGAACGCTTGGTGGATATACCTCCCGCTCAATGGCACGGCCGCTGTTACGAGATAGCTTGCGCCCTCTCTGCGTGCCTCCCCAACTCCGCCCCCGTGTATGGGCACTGGCTCGGACCTGTAGATGCCGAGGGGTGGTGGGGGACGGCGGTAGCTCGCCCCTTCGTGCAGCACGGGTGGATCCTCTTCAAGGACCGTCCGGAGATCATGGATCCCACGAGATTCAGCTTCGAGAACGCAAAGCCCTACATCTACCTCGGTCCTCCTGACCACTACGATGAAGGAGGCAACATCTGGAGAGACCAGGCGGCACGTCCCTGTCCTCGGTTCGACCACACCCTGAAGATCATCCGCTTCGAGGAGGCCACACCGAACTCAGCACTGTCGAGGCACTTGAACTGCCTCGTACCCTCCATACGCATGGAGAAGTGTTTGATGATCGATGTGAAGCAGGCCTTCTGGCTGGCCAACGCTCACTACGGTCGGTTGGAGCCCTTCGCCAAGGAGATCTACCTGGGGTTGGAAGCAGCCGACCTCATGGCCTACGTCCCTCATGACAACTGGGAACGTGCCTTCCGAAAGTGGTGATCTCCGTTCGCGGTTCTGGTCGAAGGTCAAGGTAGGGGAAGAGGATGAGTGTTGGGTGTGGATCCCCGACACAAAGAGGACAGACTTCCGCCCCGGAGGCAGAGGCACCACAGCTATGGCAGCCCATCGGTTCGCCTACGAGCTGGAGGTAGGCCCTGTCGCCAAAGGAGTCCACCTCAACCACACGTGCGGCAACAAGCGGTGCTGCAACCCCGACCACATCAAAGGCCCACACACGACCCATGGACGCGACGGACGCACCAAAGTCCTCATAGGGGAGCGCAAAGAGATCCGCGCTGAGTACGCCTCTGGCGTGACCATCCCCGAGCTACGAGAGAGATACCAAGTCCCTGTCTCTACACTACTTCGGATCTTGTACGAGAAATCCGATCGCTAATCTCCTATTAGCATAGTGTAGAGGATCATCTCTACAGACAACCAAGGAGTCTGCATGGCCATGCAGCGATTTCTCGGAAAGCTACCCAAGCGGTTCCAGTGGACCGTACACAATGTCATCGCCCACCCGGTGATGGAAATCTTCTACCAGCTTGGGCTGAAAGGCCTCAGCGACCGTGTTCATCAGGCCACCGTCCCGGAGGAGTCCCACTCCCCGGTCGACGTGATCGACGAACGCATCAAGGACCTGAACTCGGTCCTCCGAATGCTCCGCAAGGGCAACGCCACCATCCGCCATGACCTCGCAAAGGCCAAGGCGGGCGGTATATCCATGAAGGGGGAGGCCGCACGCCTCACCCACGTCCTCGCACGGAACGAGGCAGCCCTCGCCAAACGGCTGCCCGGCGGAGACATGTATAGGATCGCGCACTCCGGGTTCAAAAGGACCGGCGCTTTCTTCGATGGCAAGGGAGGCATGCACGAGACCTGGGGACAGCTCGCAGCGAGACTCCGGGAGGTATCATGAAGCGCGCCATGAGCATCGCCGCGGCAGTGCTCTTCTTCCCTTGGCGGTACATCCAGCACATCCGGGCCACGTACGCAGACATCCGCATCGCGCGGAAGAAGCTGGCCCTCATGGACACCTACCTCGAAGGTATCCCCGTTGCGGAGCACCGGAGTCATCTGAAGATGGCCACCCGGTACGCCGACGCGGAGATGAAGCGTGATCTGGCGGTGACGCCATGAGCTTCTTCAAGTGGTTCGGCAAGAGGGCCGGGAAGTCGATCACTATAGTCGATGTGCCCGACCCCGTGACCGAGATCATCGTTGCGGAGTTCGCGAATGAGGACGAGGAGGTGATTGAGGTCACTTTCACATCCAACCCAGGCGCGGCGCGGTATGTGCGTCGCAGTCCCAAGCTCGGTAGTCCCGAGTGGCAGGAGAACTTCGACAGAGCAATGGATGGGTTTGAAGAGAGACGAGAGCAGAACGCTCGGATCATCAATCACTACCACAACAGGCTGTCGTCTCGGGACAAACAGCGAGACCTCCTCGACGGGCTGCTCCTCAAAGCGCTCCACGAGGAAGACTAATGTGGGCAAAGAGGATACGGCGGGCTCAGGCTTGGTTCAAGGAGCAGTTGGCGCAGGCACAGAAGGATGCGCGCCGCCGCCGCCGGGCCCAAAGGATCATCAGGAAGGTAAACGCCTACTACGAGGTGGTCCAAAACCCTGATCCAGATAAGGCTTGGAGACGGGCCAGGGCTATGGTCAGGCACGAAGACCGACAAAATGATGACTAGCGCCCTCCTTCGCTAGTCACGCTCGGTGGCCCCTTCGGGGGCTGCCGGGCACTTCTTTTGCCGTGTCGGATTTGGGTGTCGGATTTGGTTCCAGCTCCTTCAGACCCCCTCAGTATATATAGTGTGTACAGCGTACATAGTATCTTCGATCTGGGAAAACCTGAGTCATTCCAGCTATTAGCAGAATGAAGCAGAGAATAGCCTCTGTCTCAGAACCTAAGGAGTCTTGCAGTGGGCAAGAAAAAGAACAAGACCAACGACGTGGCCGAGTATCTCACGGTCACGCAAGCCGCCGACAACGCGCACAAGGCGCAGACACAGGCGGAGGAGAACCGGACCATCGAGGTCCAGACCGAGATGATCGGACGAGGGTTCGCCTTCGTGCTCGATACGATCATCAAGCCGGTGCTGCCGGCGGTGATCAAGGGACTCAAGGCGAGCGCCTATCACCAGCGCGCTCAGGTCGAACTGGAACGGGGCCGCCAGGAGATCGAGAAGGAGAAGCTCCGAGCGGCGGAGCGACGCCTGAAGTTCGACAAGGATGTCCAGGAGCGCAAGCAGGAGGTCGCCGAGGAGGCGGCCGAGGAGCTGCACCGAGCCATGGTCAAAGCGGAAGCGCACAGGGTAGCCAACGGCGGCAACTAGCCGACGGCGCCCACCCACACGAGCGTCCGGTGGTCCCCTTCGGGGGGTCATCGGATGTTCTTTTGCTATGCTGAGAAAAACCGATCGGATTGGTCTATTAGCATAATGAAGCAGAGAGATGCTTCTCCAAAAAAGAGGACTTCGGTCCACCCATACAAAGCCAGCGAACGTCGCTGAGCAGTCAAAGCAAGAGGTTGAAGAACACGGCTCGGCGACCCCCTGGTGGGGTCGTCGGGTTGTTCTTTTGCCTAGATGACAGAGGGCCGGCACCGTCTGCCGCGGTGACGACCCCCAGCCCCCATGAACCCCGAGGACATGGGATAGTTGTGGAAGACCCTACCTTCCGATCGAAGGCATGCCTGGGGCTTGCCTCGCAGGGACACCGCTCACGTGGTGGGGCTTGACCAGCTTGGTGGTCTTGTCGATGGCCTTCTTGCCGGCGAGGAGCCCACCGCCAACAGCGGTGAGACCTGCTCCGACGGCCAGAGCCTTACCGAGCCCCGAGGTCTTGGCCAGGGTCGCTCCAGCATCGAGGGCAATCAGGAGGGGAAGCTCCTCGATCCCACAGGCGTACGCAGCCTCAGCTACGGCAGGTGCCGAGGCGACCTTCTTCTTGGCCATGGCGGAGAAGGGCTTTGAAGTGGCCTTGACCAACGTAGGTGCCTTGATGGGGATGTCCCACTTGGGTTGAGGCAGCGCTGCGATCTTCGGCATCGACTCCATCCCAGGAGCTGAAGGAACACGTGCCGAGGGGGGCTGGGCCGCGGGGGGCTTCTTGCCCATGGGGATCATGTTCTGCGCAGGCATGATGGGGGGCTGAGCCTTCCCGCCCCCCGAGGTGTGGCCGGGCATGGGGCCGAGCCCAGGCATGGCTACCTTGGCCTTCGGCTCCGGGGCACCCGTGACGGCGTGCTTGGCGGCGACGGCGCCCCGAGCCATGCCTCGCTGCCACTTAGGTACCAGCGCTGCGAGCCCGCCCAGCTCCATGGGAACGAAGGCCTTCTCGGCGAAGTTCTCTGCCCCTCGACCGATGGCACCAGCCATACCCTTGCGGCCATGAAGCATCTTGGCCACACCCTCAGCAGCTACGGGGAGCGCCAGGGTCCCAAGCGCAGCCGTGTCGATCTTCTCAGCCATGGCCTCCTCTTCGGAGGTCAGAGCCTTCTCGGCGAACTTCTCGGCGACGACCGAAGTCCACATCGTATCCGAAGCGACCTTCTTCTTCTTGCGCTCGGAGGGTGGGACGTGAGGAGCATTCCCCGGGGAGTCCTCCCAGAGGCCGAGGAACTCATCCGCACGCTTCTCCTTTGCCCTGTTCAGGTAGAAGTCGACGATGTCAGCTCGACCCCGGACAGGCTTCCGCTCCGCAGCCAGCTTCCCCTTGCGGACCATGTAGTCTCCCAACTCGCCACCAGCCAGCCCCGCACCCGCACCCAAGAGTGCGCCCGCACCCGCATGCAGGAGAGGAGCCCCTTGCGCTAGACCCACACCCCCTACGAATGCACCCCCGAGCCCCGCACGAAACAGGCGCTGCTTGTTCTTCCGCTTCATAGCTACCTTCTTCTGTGGGTGGGGGATGCCCATGATATCGCGCAATGACCGGGCTTCCCAATCATCCCCGGTGTTGAGCCAATGCTTGCCCTCGGGCGTACTTATGAACGCAGGTTTCCCACGTGCAGCACGGCGCTTGGTGCGTTTTTCTTTGGTATCCCAAAGGTCGCTGTTGAAGAGTGCCGCGACCTTGTTGCCATGGTTGCTCTTCATGAGGACCTTCTCCTTGAACTCGTCCATGCCCATGGCCTTCATCGAACCGAAGAACCGAGGGTCGTCGTACTGCTTGAAGTAGGCAGCCTTGGCTTCCTTCTCCGAGGTGAAGCCCAGCATCACCTTCTGCTCATCGAACTTCGTCCAGGCCTTGCCATCCTTCTTGATGTCGCCTGGGGGCTTCTTCATCTGGTTGACGATGAAGGCTTGGTCCGCATCTGCCTTGGGGCCGACGTAGACATCCACATGATCACCGTCGGTGCCTTTGGTCTTCTTGATGTACCCATAGGCGCAGTGCATCTTCGTCGACCCTGTCTCCTTGCCATGAGGGTCGAACCACCGACGCACCGACCCCTTGCGGTTCTCGATCGAGATGTCGAGACCCTGGAACTTCATGTGGCCATGAAGCTTGTAGGCAGCAGCGAGCTTGGGAAGGGGGTTGGGCATAACGAGAACGGGAGGCTCAGGCAGTGTACCTGGCCTCCCGCCTAGATCGAAGAGCGTTGAGGCTCAGGTGACGAGTTCGATGACCGTCGTGGCGATGGGAACCGCCAGCTCGAACTGCATCGACACCGACTCCTGCACGAGGACGCCGTTGGCATCGGTCGCGAAGGTGTGGTTGGGGATGACGCAGCTCTCCATGTAGACGGCGCCGTAGGTGTCGAGGTTGACGTCGTTGACGATCATCAGGAGCCCGATGGGCTGGCTGAAGAGGTCCGATGCCAGGTTGATGTAGAAGTTCTCGAAGCCCGGGGGCATGACCACATCGTGGGGGTTGGGCATCGCTGCCGCCCCGACGTTCGGGAACACCGAGGGAACGATGGTCTCCGGGATGAGGTCCTCGTAGTACGCGTACAGGACGCGCAGCAGCGAGGGGCCATGGTAGAGGATCCGGTTCAGCGCGAGCTGACCCACCGTACGGCCCGAGATGAAGTAGGCACGCTCGGTGCCCATCTCGTAGATCTTCGTCCACTGCCGGTTGTGGCTGAGGTTGATGTTCTGGGTCAGGCCTACGGGGTAGACGATCTGCGCCGCCGCCTCAGGGGACCCGGAGATGGCTGCGCCCAGGGAGAGCGCGCCACCTACGGAAGCCAGACGAGGGGGACCCGCGAAGATCCCAGTGAAGGCACCCGTGATGAACTTGCCGTCGACCATACCCGGGCCGACACCACCAGTCTGGAGGTAGTTCTTGTACGGGTTCCAGTTCGCGAATGATGCCGCCATGGGATCTCCTTACGCCTTGGCCTGGTTGAGGAAGTTGTCGACCACGGTGACTCGGGCCTCTTGGCCTCCGCGTAGAATGGATCGCATCCGGTGTTCTGCCAGCATCGCGCTAGCGCTCTTCTCCTGAGAGGAGACCGTCGCCGAGACCTGATCGACGGTAGACCCCTGGGCGATGCGTTCGAGAGCGGGAGGCTCCGTAGCAAGAGGGTCAGCAGCCAACTCGGCTGCCACCTTCTCGTCGGTCTCCTGCTTGTGGGAATCCAGCACCTCTTCGAGGGTCTCCTCGAAAGCTTCGGCCGGCTCGTTGTATCGGAAGTCGTCGCTCATGGGTGCCCCTAGATGATCAGTGTGACTTTGATCTCGTTCAGCGGATAAAGAACGCCGATGGTGACGTCCAAGATGAGCCGGTCAGGCTGACTCTCGTCCTGGATGAGGCGATTGATTTGGAAGTTCGAGAGGGTCCCCTGTTCGGTGAGGAACTTCCCGATGCCGTCGAGGACGGTGTTGACCGAATCCTTGACTGCGGTGGTGATGTTGAAGCGGCCGATGAAGTTCCGAAGAGCCCCTCGAACGAACTTCGCCGTGAAGTCCACCGCCGTGAGGATCGAGAACTCGCGCTTCTCGATGGTGCTCATGTCCGTGGTGAGCTGATGCCGCGTGATGACCGGCTGGCCATCAGCCTCTTGGAAGACGACCCAGAGGCCGCCACCATCGAGGATGGTCATCTGAAGCTCGGAGTAGCGGTCGGTCGAACCGACGACGCCCGTGAAGCCTGTGATCCCCACGTTGGTGAGGGGATCCTGAGGAGCCTTCGAGGAGGTCTTCCCAGCCAGGGCAGCACTCACGTAGAAGCCGTCGATGATCTGCTCCAGACCGTCGATGGTGGCCTTGGCCTGGTCCGGAGCCACGAAGACCATACGGCGGTCCTTGTAGCCCCGGGGGATGTCGGCGTAAGCCGTGGCTTCTTCCGTGCGGTTGGAGACCACAGCGCCCCGGATGGACACCGAGAAGGGGCGGTCCACGACAGCGGCAGCGAAGGCGGGAGCGCCATCGTCGTGCCAGAAGCCCTCATCGTCCCCTGCAACAGCCGTTGCGTTGACGGTCACCACCGAACCCGCCACCGAGGTGATCAGGTAGTTGGCGGTGTCGCTCTCCATCTTCAGGAAGAGGCCGATGAAGGTCGGGTCGGTTTCGTCCGCGGGGTAGGGTCCCGGGCCGAGGCCAGCGCCAGCGATGAGCGCAGGCAGGTTGGGGATCCCCGTGTCGAAGGTGCTCGACGCCGCCGTAGCATTGCCGAGAGAGCCAGAGCCCACCAGCTCATCGCTCACGCGAGTTGGCATGGTCGGGTTGTGGAAGTACATCCGCTCCAGACCGACCTCGGGGTCACTCATGGCGTTGACGTGAACCTGAGCCAGGTCCGCGACCTCGGGGCTGTGGGTCATGCCCGCGATGCTGTAGACGTCCTTCGACTCCAGGTACTCGAAGGTCCGAGCCCAGCCGTCAGCCGTACCGAATGGCTCCGTGTCGCTCTTCTCATCGACACCCACACCGAACACCTCGATGCCGGGAGCGTTCAGGAGAGCGAAGAACATGCCGAGCCCGAGAGGGTTCTGCGGATCGAGCGGGGCGAGCTGGGCTTGGAGATCTACGAGACCCCCAATGCGGAGCCCATTGAAGTCCGTACCGCTTGAGGAGAT
>QNFO01000001.1 GCA_003646355.1 Gammaproteobacteria bacterium | reverse complement strand
TACCCCAGGTAGATGCCGATGTTCACGGCAGGGGTCGGGGTTCCTGCCGTATCCCGGAAGAGGAAGTGGCGGATGTAGACCGTCCCCGTATCGTCGTCGATGCGGTAGTTGGGGGTGGGGCGGGTCGCCGTCGAGAACTCGTTGTCGAGCCCCTTGGCCATGAAGACGTACCGATCACCCGTGAAGGTGAGCAGAAGCTCCGTGTCGAGGCGGATCCGAGTGCCGCTGACGACCTCGGTCACCAGGCCCTGGGAAACACCATCGACCAGGAACTCGTCCCCGACCTCGACGTTGTGCGCGTTGCCCTGCTGGAGCCCGACCGTCAGGCCGAGAGCCGTGAGGTCCGCGGCCGTGCTGGTGGCCAGGATCTCAATGGACGACTCGTCGCCACCCGTCAGGAGGGTGGAACGAAGGCGAAGATTGGTTCCCGCTGAACCCACCGTGGCATCCTCGACCAGGTCGGCGACCACCTCACCAGGGGTGGTGTCGTCCCGAAGGAAGTTGTTGATGGCCGTGACCACAGCCGGACCCGTAGTGGGGGCCGTGGGCATGGGGATGATCTGAGCAGGGTCACCATCCACGGAGATGACGAGGTTACCCGTCATGACCGGCACCGCCGCCGTGAGATCGATGGTCCCGATGACCTGCGCACGACCGGGGAAGCTCTGGCCCGTCTGCCCAGCCGTGAGGCCCATCGTCGCCAGAACCATGGAGCCCTCATCGAGGACACGGACGTGACCTGTGGAGCCTGCGAAGTCGGTCTTGATGATCAGGAAGCCCGTGACTGCCTGGATGGACGCCGAACCGGCGGCACCGAGGGCGGTGTCGATCGCGACTGCCGCAGCCGTACCATCGGCGGGGGTGGCGAAGGTGACCGTGGTCGTGGTCACGCCACCGGCACCATCATCCGTCTCGATCATGAGGGTGTCTGTGCCGAAGACCGAGCCCAGCGCCCCTACATCCAAGGTGCTGAGGACGTAGCCATCCGCATCCTGGAGGTCAGCGAGGGCGATGTCGACGTAGGGCGAGAGGTTGTCCCCGTCACCATCATCGAAGACGGTGATCCCCGCCGTGCCTGCATCAGCCCCACGAAGGACGCTCTCGGTGTTGAGGACCTCGATGAACGAGTTCCCCGTATCGAGAAAGATGCGGACGGTGGCGTAGTCGATGACCAGCTGGTCGATGTTGCCCCGAGGATCGGGGTAGTCGTTCCGCTGCATGTCCGCATGGAACATATTGTTGTACCCATTCAGGCCAACGGTGCGGTAGCCGCCCTCACCATAGGGGAGGTCGGGGCGAGAGGCCGGGGGGTCGAACAGAGGGGTCACCGCCAGGGCGGTACCTCCCACCAGCTCGACGCTGGCGAACTGGCCTGTCGTGAGGGTCTCGATGACCAGGCGACGATCGGTGGAGGTCACCTCGACAACCGTACGGATGCCCGGGATCTCCTGTGCGTCGATGAAGTTCTTCACCGTCACGGGGTCGGGATCTGTCGGCGTCGCCGGGAAGGTGAACGTGACCGCAGGCCCGTTGTTGAACGAGAAGATGAGGGTGGTGGTATGCAGGCCAACGTAGCCGGCAGCCAAGCCTACCCTCGGGAAGTTGAAGCGAGCAGGAAGATCCAGGAAGGACTCGGGGTTCAAGGCGCCCGTATCATCCACTGCCTCGACAACCTGGTTGGCTACGCCAGCAATGGCGGCCTGAAGGTTGGGTACGATGACGGTGGGAGAGGCAGCCTGGAACTCCTGGAAGACCTTTACCCCAGGCCTCGGAATGGTGGGTGCTGTCATGTTGTTTCCTTATCGACGATGAGCCGAGCCTCCAGGGGCTCCGTAGATTGTCTCTCATCTTCCCCCCCTGGGGGAAGGGTCCGCGAGTCCTGAGTCGTCATCTTGACTGCGATGGACTGAACAACCCCTGTGTTGAGAGGCATCCGAGTCACCGAGGTCTGGAGATAGCACGGGATGGATACCGAGCAGACGACCCAGTTGTGCTCCGTATCGGGCCCCACCAGGCTCCCCGCAGGGGAGGGAGGGGAGATATTGAGGCGACTTCCGAGGAACATGATGCCCTCCTCGCCCCGCATGATCTCCTCCCGCAGCGCCCAGATGTGCTTGGCCGCGAACCAGGCGATGCCCTCTGCCTCAGCAGGGATCCGAGACAGGACGTTTACAGTCACAGTCACGGGAAGCATATCCATGAGGACCTTGGCTCCTGTGCGGAGATCATGGAAAGCCTGATCCCCAAGACCCACACCCTGGAACATCCCAGGCCCTCGAAGGACCGTGATGGCGGGGCGCTGACCGATGACATCCGGGTTGAGAGGGGTCTCCGAGCCTATCCAGATCTCAGATGCCTTGAAATGGTCGGGGGAGGTGTTCTGGGCAGGGCACCACTGGTAGGCACCCGGAGGACACTGAGCGTGGAGCCCCTGAAGGAACTTCACGATCACCCGCTTGATGTGCAGGAAGGGGCTGCCCAGCCAGTTCTCAGACTGCTGGTACTCCGGGGCCGTGACAGGGGTAGTCGTCACCCGAGAGCCCGCTGCTTCTTGCGGTGATGGGCCAAGCCACCAAGAGCTGCGCCGCCAGCCAGGAGACCTCCCCCGATGAGCTTGGCCTTCCCACTGAGGGCAGGCATCTTGGGAGCTGTGCCCGAGGCGTAGTCCTTCATGACACCGCCTAACTCACCCATGAGCCCTGTCGCGGTGTCCCGAGCTTGCTTCACGCTGCCGTTGGTCTGAGCAAGAGCCTCCGCCTCATCACGACGGTCGCGCATGATCCCTCGCTGACGACCAAGGGCGTAAGCCCCCATCGAAGAGAGGGCGACGTTGGCGTACGGCGCAGCCTTCAGGAAACGCTGCTGCGCCACGGGGCTCGACTTGAGGAGGGTGCGAGCCACACCCTCGCTAAGAACACGGCCTGCCCCATACCCAAGACCCGCACCCACAGCAACCGCAGGAAGATCAAACGCCGTCTGCTTCCAGCGCGGCCCCGACATCTGCTCCGCAGTATCCCCCGCGGTCGTACGTGTGGCGAGCTTCTCCGTAAGAGCAAGCCTCATCGCACGGACCTGTAGGGGGGAGATCATCCAGCACCACGATCGGGGTTATGGAAAGTGGCCACGGGCGAGACCTTGTGCGAGCGAAGGAAGTCCGCAGGCATCATCAGCTCAGGGTCCTTGTCCTTGTTGAACTTCACACCGCTGTACGCACGGCTGACCATGTTGGAGCAGATGAGCTGGTTGTCATTGATCCGGCTTCGGTAGGACTTCCCCTTGAGACCGAAGGGTCCGGCAACAGCAGCTGCGCCCAAGGTCTTGTAGTCGTACGTCGCGCCCTCCTCGACAAACTTATCGAGCTTCTTCAGAGCCTGCTGACGCTTTCTCGGTGCGACGTTCGGACGCACGACCTGAGCATCGAGGTACTTCAGCCCCATCTTCAAGGGCTTGCGGGACATGTCCTCGCCGCCTCGGATCTCAGTGATGTGGCCCTTCCCCGTGTAGACCGCCGAGTGAACGTACTCGCCCCCCTGGAGCTTTCGGCTAGCTGCGCCGAAGAGCTTGTTGACCAGCCCGACAGGGGTGTTCTCCTTCCCCTTGGGAGGAGGAGCCCCGGTCATCACGAGGATGTCCCCAGGCTGCATCCTCTTCTGAAGAGCTGCGATCGAGTTCACCGTAGGAGGTGAGCTACCCCCCACGGCTTCCGCGATCTTGCCTATCTCTAGACGCATCGCCCTCATCTGTAGGGGGGAGACCATATTACCTCCGGTTGGTGGGGGCCGTAGCCCGTCCGAGTCCAGCACCTACGGCACCCGCACCTACGGCACCCGCACCTACCGTAGCAGCGCCTACGGCCTTATGGAGTCCAGCCTTTCCGCCAAACCGGTTCACGCCCTTGCTGACGCCCTTGCCGAGGACAGACTGGGCCTTACCCGCTGCCCGACCGACTCGGCCACCCCTGGAAACGAGAGAGCTGACTGCTTTGCCGGCCCCACTCAGCACCTTGCTGCCGAGCGCACCAAAGAGGGCTTCCTTGGCCAGTTGATGCTCATGGTTGAGAGCGACCAGCTCCTCACTCATGGCTTGAAGGGTCACCCCATTGATCTCGCTCATACCCTTGCTCCCTGCTGCTTCTTTCGTTGGTGGCTCTTGTAGGCGGCCAGACCTGCTGCGCCGGCACCAGCACCCAAGACGGCGGCACCCAACATCTTACTCTTCGGCCCCACCTTACTGAGAAAGCCCGGCTTAGGGAGTACCCGCGTCGGTGCTCGCGCAGCTATAGCCTTCTCGCTCTTCGCAGTGACATCCTTCAGAGCCGCACGGTGAGCCTCACGGGACCGAGCGATCCCACCAGGACCGACTATCAAACCCTCCGCCTGGGAGCGAGCGTAGTCCGCCTCGTTCTGGACCAGGAACGCGAGCTTAGCCAGCTCCCGACTCATCGACCGAAGTGCGATGGGGGAGATCTGAAAAGAGGCTGTCTTGGCGTAGGTGGGCATCACTCTTCCAGTTTGTCATTGCTGGGGAACGTTGGATAGATGGCGTGAGCATTAGGTAGCCTGTCCTGGATGATATTGTCCAGGTTGTGCGGGTTCGAGAACATCCGGCTCGGGCTGGCCTGAATGTCCTTGAGCGCCTCGCTGATGTTGAGAGGCAGCTTGAACTCGATGTCGGTTCGCTGAATCTCACGCACCGTCAGCTCCTGCTTCACCACCGCACGAAGACGCTGGCTCGTCGTGACCGTGACCACACGCCACCGCCGGTTCTCCAGTTCAACGATGACATCACCCGGGGAGATGGGTGGGTAGTAGGTGGTTCGAGCCGAGACCTGTGACTGCTGGTCCTTCTGCTGGCTCTGGGTCTGGTAGTTCTTGGTGCCCGGGTCGATCTGCATCCACAGCTCGATGGGGTTCATGTACCCACGGAGGTAGCCCGTGTCGAAGCAGTCGAGGCAGTTGGAGCGCTTCTTCTGCGAGAGGGTGAAGTCCCAGCAGCTCGGGCACCGAGAGCCGAAGCGTCGTCGAGGGAAGAGCCAGATCTGCCGCCCAATGACCTGGGTGAGCAGGGTGTACTCCGCCTTCCGGATGTAGGAGGCGGTGAGATCAGCCGGAGCTGCACGAGCAACAGGTCCGAAGTCCTTCGTGTCTCCCGAGGACTTGTGCGTGACCCGCAGGATGTAGTGGACGACCCCGAACTTGTCGGAGACCGGCGCACGAGAGTCGATGAAGAAGTACCTGTCCTCGAAGGAGTCTGCGAGCTTCTCGAAGGGACCCTCAGGAGACTGGCTCCTCAGTACCTCGAAGAGGTAGTCGTGAACATCCTCTTGGGTGTCCACGACGCACCACGACAACTCATGTCGATCCACATCGAGGGAGCGACACAGGAGTTCCGTGACTTCGAGGGCAACAGGCATCCCCTAGCTCTGGGCTGCCAGAGTCCGCTTGATTGCGTCGACAGAGACCCGAGGGCTCAGCCTCGACTTGAGCTTACCCGCGGTGTCGATGGCCTTCCGGCCGGCGATCTCTGCCTGGACCTTTGAGGGGAGTCGAAGGGCAACCTTGTCTTGTTGCTTGTCCCAAGCCTTCCCTGCCTTCCTTTTGGCTTTACGAATACCCTTTTCGTGGGCTTTGAGGTTTGGGGTGTGTCGGTATCCCCAGAAAGTCGAGGTGGGGGCGCCTGCCGCACGGGTCTCTTTGCCTGCTCGGGTTACTGCCTCTTCACGAGACTTGGACTGCCGAGCAACGCTCTTACTGTACGAGGCTGCAACCTTGTCCTGCTGCTTTTTGTGGCGCAGAGCCGCTAGGCCGGCGAGTCCTGCACCTGCGGCGAGACCCGCACCTGCAATGTACTTGCCCTTACCCTTCGTGGCTTTTTGAATCCTGCTGGCTCCGCTCACCACCTTGTCTCGGGCGGTACGGCCCACCTGTGCTGCCCTCTCAGCACCGGTACGCCCGGCGGCCTGACGGTCGGCCATCGCGGGGATGGCGCGCGTCGCACCATCCGGGTTGTAGAGGGCGAGCTTGGCGGAGACCTTCTTCTTGCGGTCGTAGAGCTTCTTGGCTCCGTACCCTGTGGCCAAGGCTGCGGTCCCGGCGGCCCCCAACTCCAGCGCCGACATGGCGCTCTTCTCGGCGGGCACCTCAGCCGCAGGGGTCTTCTTCTTCCGAGCGGTCATGCCCGCGCCGGCTGCACCTGCCGTAGCTCCGAGACCACCAATGGCTGTACCTGCGAGGATCTTCTTGCCCTGACCGGCAGACGACGTCGCCGCCCGTTCCAGCTGCTTCTCCAGCAGCAGCTTCTCCATATGCTGCTCCATCTTGGCGTTTAGCCGACCCCTACCGGGCGCCATGCCTTGGGGGGAGCTTTTCATTGCTCGTTCGATACCGGGGGCCAACGCCGCGCCAGTGTCGACCAGCTTGCCGGTACCATGACCCATCATGGCTCCGCCAAGGACCCCAGTCGCTCCTCCAACCGCTGCCCCACGAAGAGCACCCTGGCCTCGATGACCACTGTCTGCGGCGAGAGCGCCCACTCCGGCACCAACTCCTGAACCGAGGAGACCTCCGGCAGCACCACCCCTCAGGGCACCTTTGACGGCGGTGGAGAGGGCAGAGGTCTTGGCCTTCTCCTTCTTCTCCTTCTTCTTCTTGGGGTGGACGGCGGTCAGGCCCGCACCGGCTGCACCCGCCGTGGCTCCGAGGGCGCCGAGGGCATGGCCTGCGAGGACCCTCTTGACAGGCTTCCCGGCCCCGACGCCAACCAGCTCGCCCATACCATGACCCACTAGGCCCCCACCAAGGGCTCCAGTCGCTCCTCCGATCGTAGCCCCACGAAGGGCTCCTTGGCCTCGACGACCCCTATCTGCGGCGAGGGCGCCCACTCCAGCACCAACTCCTGAACCGAGGAGGGCGCCTCCCCCTGCACCCATCAAGGCGCCCCGGGCGGCTGTGGATAGCGCAGCCATCTTGGCTGCTGCCTCCTCAGGAGGAGCCTCAGCAGGGATCTCGGGCTCCTCTGCCCCCGGAGGACCAGCAGGCATTGCGGGAGCCGTAGCGGCAGCCATCGCCGCCTGGGTCTGCGCCTTGGTCTTGTGGAGGGCCAGGGTGAGCTGCTGCTTTTGGATCCGCATCATGTCGCGGTCGTTGCTCTCCTGCTCCCAACCACCGGCCGCCTGCTCCGCCGCACGACGTTGCTGACGGGTGGCGAGATGCTGCTGCTCCATCTGGAGGTCCTGCTCACACAAACCAATGGCCTGCTCGTAGAGAGGAGAGCCCTCGAACTGCTCCAGCCACTCGGACTTGTCCCCGTACATCGACACCTTCGAGGAATCCACGAGGAGTTCCGATGACTCCTTGTAACCCGCCATCTCCAGGAGGGCTCCCTCAGAGAGGTCCTCCAGGTTCTGGGCGATCTTGATGCTGTCGCCAGGCTTGTCATGGTTGGGGTAGGACAGGCCGTTGATGAAGTCGCTGATCTCTGAGTAGCCCATCAGTAGTAGTCCCCTCCGGCCGGCTGAGCCGCCGGATTGTTCTGCGATTGGATGGCCGCACTCATGGCTTCCTGCATGTCTTCTTTACGCTTGATGCGGTCCTGCTTGCCCTTGTGGACCAGGCCTGCACCAGCCGCACCGCCGAGAGCAAGGGCTCCGGCACCTATACCCAGCGCCTGTTTTCGAGAGGGAGTGAGGCCCCTCTTGATGCCGGTGGCCACGTTCTCGCCCGCCTGCGCCAGGAACGTGGGGGTGAGTTCCTTTTTGGCACCAGCCACTGCGTTCTGCCCGACACCCTGGACACCAGCCGCAGCCCTGCCCTTGACTCGATCCCGAACACCAGCCATCCCTCGGCGGACACCGAACTCGGCAGCCTCCATGCCTCCGCGAGCCTTGGAGAGGACCTTCTTGCCGAAGCCCTTGGCAGCTTGCGCAACCCCGGAAACGGAGACCGCCTCCTTGTTCAGGCGGTGAAGCTCATGCCCCATGGAGCGAAGACTTTGTGGATCGATTGTCATGCTGCCGCCATTCCGCCTGCGGGATCTGTTGCCGGGCCAGCGGGGGCTGCACCGGGTCCAGCTGCCTGCTCTGCTTGCTGTGCCTGCTGGTCTGCTTCACCGGCTGCGCGATCAGCCTGCTCCGCCTCTTCCTGTGCCTCAGCCGGAGCCGGGGGCTGGCCTGCTGCTGCCTGCTCTTGCTCCGCCGCTGCCTGCTCTTCCTGGGCCATCTGATCAGGGGTAGCTGGGGCTCCCTGAGCTGCCAGGTCGTTGGTGTTGGCGCCGACCTCGGTGACGGGGTCCTGGGTAGCGATCTCCGCAAGGGCCTGACGCATCTGCTGGACACGCATGCCGAGCTGCATCTTCTGGCTGGCGTGCTCCGCGGCACGACCCTCAGCCTCGACCGCCTGTTGCTGGCTGGCCTGAGACTCCTGGCTGGACTGGTCAGCCATAGCCTGGGTCTCCTGGACCTGCTGCTCCATTCCCTGGAGCTGCTGCTGTGCTTCCTGACCCTCTTGCTGGGTCTGTTGCATCATCTGGGCAGTCGAGTTGAGCTGCATCTTGGTGTGGGCCAGCTCCTGCATTGCCTGGTCGAGCTGAAGCTGCCGCTCCCGAGCCACGTAGGTCTCCGACGAGTCCATGTTCGGGGGAGGAACCACTACTGGAGCGGCTGCCTCCTTCTTGCGGGCCTTCCCGGAGTCGACGTCATAGAGGGCCTCGTCCAGCTTCCCGGTCCCATCGACCGAAGGGACCTGAGCGGGGTGTGCTTGGATCGCCACCTTGATGCGCGCACGGATACGCTCACCGGCCGTCTTCTTCGTGGAGGGGAGGCGGTAGGCGGACAGCTTCTGGATGCTGCGCTGTGCGTCTTGGATGAAGCTGCGGAAGGTGTGGCCGGTCGTGTGGTCTCCCACCAACGAGCAGAGCTTCTCCATCATGGTGATGGACTGCTGCTCCAGGGCGATGAGCTGGTCCCTCGACTCCCGGGGGGAGACCCCAGCCATCTTTCGGAAGACGGGGTCGGGGATCACGAACCCTTCGGGGTGCAGGTCTTCGAGGCACCCGAGCAGGTACTCCGCATGACCTCGCCCTTCCAAGCCGGCAGCGTCCTTCTCGAAGCTGTAGGACACGAGCTGCTTCAGAGTGGTCGAGAGGGCCGCGACGTTCACGCCAGAGGTAGCGCGGGACGGTTCCGGGACGCCCGCAGCCATCTTCTTGAACGCGAGGAGCCCAACGGCCGCTGCGCCCGCGGGGATCTCCGAGGGAACGGCGAGGTCGGAGAGGAAGTTGTCGATGTCTTCGTAGCTCATGCCGTCCTCACGGAGCCAGGATAACGTAGTGTCCGCCGCTGATGGTATCTCCACCCCCGACGATGCGTGTGGAGACGATGGGAGCCCGAGTCAGGGTGCCCGCAGTCTTGAACCCGAGCAGAGCCGCAGCGGTGCTGGTGGTCAGATTGAGGGCAAGCCCCGCAGGCGTGCTGGTGACCAGGGTCAGACGCTTCCCAGGAGGGTTGAGCGACCCCGGAGCGGTGTGGTTGTTGACGAGACCCACTTCGGCAAGGGCGTCGGCTACCTTCAACTGAGTGTCGATCTCGTCGAGCATGTCGGAGACCTTCACTGGGTTCACCGTAGCGAAGGTGACCGTGACCGCAGGGGTGGTGAAGACCAGGGTCAGGCCGTTGAGCCCGTCGATGACCTCCTCGGTGGCCGGAACCATAGGTCCGCCGTCCACACGCCGGGATGCTACGGCCTTCGGAGCGAAGATGATCCCGTTGAGGAGCTGCACCATCTCCGTAGGCGTCTGAGTCTGAAGGAGTTCGTAGGGCATGATTCCTCAGTAGAGTCCAATGGCGCTGAGCGCGTAGTAGTCCGAGTGTACGCCTGACGGCCCTGTATCCAAGAGCCCCTCGATGTTGATGGCGATCTTCACCATCCGCTTGTTCTGTTCATAGGCCCCCTGGAGGAGCTGAAGAATAGACTGGATGAGGGGAGCCTTGTCGTTGATCTGAATGGAGAGGCCACCATCCGAGAAGGGTAGGTGGTTCCTCGCGTGGATGAGCATGACGCTCTGTAGCAGAGAGATGGCCGTGCCCCGGAGGGCAAGGGACTGCTGGTTGCGCGCGAACAGGTCCCCCAAGCTGAAGCTCGTGAAGTGGGGGGTGCCATTGAAGTCGGACAGGAAGTCATTGATCGCAAACACGATCATCCTATCCGTACTCTCCTCCCCACGAATGAGGAGGTTCAGCTCACCGAAGTCGCGCATCCAGAGCCTCACCGATTGGGTGAAAGCCTTGACGAGGTCAGACTCTGGTTGCGCAAGTCCTTGTAGCTGGGGTCCGGACACGTCTTACCTCACTCGAAGTTCTCGTCCTCCCAGGCAGCCAGCGCCTCAACCAGCGTGGCATTCCGGGTATTCTCAGGCACGTCGAGACGGCCCTCGAAGAGAGCCAGAAGCTCCCTCTTCGTGAAGTCCGCGTACCCCTCAGGAAGGGGCTCGGGCTCAACCGTGGTCGACGCGGCCCCGTCCTTGAACATGACCTCGACAGGCTCAGGTTCCAGCTCGGGCTCGGGCTCGGGCTCAGGCTCAGCAGCCTCCAGCTCGGGCTCAGGTTCTGGCTCCGAGGGAGCAGGCATCTCGGGAGGTGCAGGAGCCTTGCCCCCGAACACCATCTCCAGAGGGACCGGCCGACCGTCCACATCCTGGAAGAGGATGAGGCCGTCCTTGAAGCACTCCCGAAGATCTGCCTCGTACTCCATGCACTGCGCAGGAGAGAGGGAGATGCTTCGGTTGGGGCGGACGCGATGGATGCCGCCGATGCGGACCCGACGTCGCCGAGCCCCAGCCTGCGCTCGTTTCGTACGGGTGCGAGCGTCTCGTGCCGCCCCGACAATCATCACGTTCTTCATTCGCTACCTCCAAATAGAAAACCGGCAGGCCAGAAATATGCCAGCCCGCCGGTCCTCGCTGTCGACCGAAGCGACAGGCAGTGCGGTCCTTAGAAGGACACCACCGTCGGGAAGAACTGCCGCTGTGCTGCGCGGTTGTTCTCAGCGCCCATGTCCTCTTCGCCCACCGGAGTGACCGAGGTGAGGATGGCATCAGCGTCGTTGCTCGTGGCGTCACCGGAGTACAGCTCCAGCTTCCGCACGGCGGCGATGTTGATGATGGACATCCCGACATCCTTCCACGCGACGAACTTGATCAGGTTGATCACCTTGTCGATGTAGAACTTGATGTTGTTCAGGATGTAGAACCGACCGAGGAAGTCGGGGCTGGTGAACGCGTAGACGTTCCCGGGACGAAGGATGTCCGTCTTGATGGTCCGGACGTACCGCTTGCCCAGGAGCAAGTTGTACTTCCAGCCGTTGACGACGGTCTCGGACTGGATCTTGTCGCCCTGATCCTCGACGGTCCACTGAAGGATGTCGTCCCAGTCGGGAGTGGTCAGGAGGATGAGGTCGGACTCCAAGCGGTTGCGGTCGAGGAGCTTCATGAGCGCCACGATGTCGGGACGCTGGATGGGACGCACGGTGGCGTCATCATCGCTGGCCACACGAGCCAGCTCACCCTTGACGACCGAGTGCTCGACGACCGAACCGGCAGCGATGCCCGTGGCGTTGAGCGAAGTGACGGCACCGCCGTTGGCCTCCGTCTGGAGAGCCTGGCATGCCGACTCGATGTGGAGCGTGAACTCACGATCCTGAACCTCACCGATGTCACGAACAGCGTTCTGCTCGATGACCTTGCCGATGGGGAAGGCGTAAGCCAGGAACTCCTGCTCCGGCTTCTGGAACATGTCGCTCATGATCGTGATGAAAGGCACTTCGACCTTCTCACCACGAATGAACTGCGTACGGGGCTCACCTCGGAAGGTGACCACCATGGCGCGGCTCTTCGGCTCCAAGTATTCGATCTTCACGAGCGCGTCGTGATTCACGGACACCTGGCACTGGCTTCGATCGACCGTCTGCGGCGGGAGCACACGCTCCGTATAGCTCGCCTCACGAAGCCGGTCCCGGATGTAGCCACCAAGTTGCGCAGCAATCTTGGCCTTGGCCCCGGGATCCGAGAGCTGCGCGAGAAGCATTTCCTTCGCGTCTGCCATCTTATCTTCCTCCTGATTTCATGTTGTCCACTGGTTCCCGGGTCTCAGACCTGAGTCTGAAGGAACCGAAGCCTTCCACCATTGCTGGCGGACACGCGGGTGATGTAGCCGAGGATCAGCCCACCACCCGAGGCGATGAGCCCCGCGCGGTTGACGCTGCCCGAAGCTGCGTTGTTCACGACGCCGACCTGTACGGCGGCACCGAGAGTTGTGAGGGCCGGATCGAACACGATCGTGTCCGCCTCGTAGCCACCCACACGGAGCACGGAGAGCTTGCGGGACGCCTGAACGCCCGTGTCTCCCCGCCACTCCAGGATGGCCGATGAGGGACGTGCGAAGTCGGCCGCTCGGACCCACTTGTAGGTGGCATCCTCCTGGGCGAACTCGCCGTCGATGAACGGCACGACCGCCGTGTTGCTGGGGTCGAGGAGGCGCCCATCGGCAACCTCCAACGACATCCGGGTGAGCTTGTCGAGGCTTGGACGAACCACCTCGAACTGCCTATCGAACGATGCCATGTGTAATATCCCTTTCTTCGCTCAGAGCGCTATTCTTGGATCAGCCCAGAGCCCGCCCGCTCAGAATGAAGTTGTCCAGGGACGCATAGTTGGTGGCGGACACCGACTCCCCATGAACACCTTCGACGTTGTCGTTCGGCTCTTCGAGAGAGCCAAGCTTGAAGCCACCCGCAGTCAGTTCGACCGCATGCTCCAGCGCATCGAGCTTGGAGGGTTGAACCTCCTTGAGCTGAGCGATCTTCTGCTCGAAGTCCAGCGCAGGCTCCAGCCCCCGCTGCTCCATGCGGCGCGCAATCTTGGCGAGCCGCAACTCATTCCTCAGAATCCCGTTCTCGTTCTCGGCCTCGATGAGGCGTGAGGCAGTCTTCCGCAGCGTGGCGCTGGCCTCCGCAAGAACTGCGGGGACCTGAGAAGCCATCTTCCTGGTGTCACTCATCATGGTCTCCTGAATCAGCCCTGGCGCTGCGTGTTGATGCGCTGAAGCGCGTTGTGGAACTTGGCGACCTTCACTCGCATACGCGGGGATGCATGAGGGTTCTGGGCCTGGGAAGCGATCTTGCTCAGGTAGCTGCGAGCCGCAGCCGTCTGGGATGCGGTCTTGCCTCCCTCGGCAGCTGCTACCTCGGCAGCCTGCTGCTTCTTGGCGCGCAGGAGGTGGGCGGCATCTGCACCACCAGCGAAGGCACCCGCTCCCCCGAGCACTGAGGTTGCGGTCTGAAGGCGGCCCAGGTCCTTTATGTCCCCGCTGTTACCTCGCCCTCTCAGGATGCCTTTGACACCCTCGTTCTCGATGGCGCCGTGGAGGCCACCCGTCAGGGCACCGATCCCACCGCCGAGGATGGCCCCGCCGAGGGCACCCTTCCCCCGCTCTCCGGGATCAGCGTAGTTCGCTCCTGCGAGACCGCCGGCCGCCGCACCAGCCGCACCGCCGCCGAGGGCACGCCGCAGGGTGGGGTTCTTGTAGGCACCCTCTTCGAGAGCCTGCAAGGCTGCTCCGGGGATGCCCGCAAGCTTGTTGCCACCGTTCTGGGCGAGGTTGTCGGAGATGCCCTTGTCGGTCCGCCCCGAGAAGGCAGGCTCACCGATGACCTTGCTGGTGTCGTTCTGGACGTGCTTGGTCTTGGCCTTCTTCTTGGTCATGGTGGCCATGCCATTGTTGCCCGGGATCTCGGTCGGGCTGGGGGGCACCATGTCGAGCTTGCCTGGGTCCTTGCCCTTGCTGATGCCCACAGCCTGAGGGCTCGAAGGGTCAGCGGCGAACTTGGCGCCGTGCTGCCGAAGGAGGTTGCGATGCTGGGCAGCGATCGAGGCGGTCTTCTTGCCCGCGGCTGTCTCACCAGGCTTGGCGCCCTTCACCCGGATGGCACCTTCGCGTGCCTCAGGGTTGCCCGCCCACTCCGGGCTCTTGAACTCACTGGCGTTGGTGTCGATCCCCGCGGGGTACCCTTGCGAGTTCTCGCTCGGGCCGCCGCCGGAACCTGCCTGAGCAGCCGGCACGGTGGCCGGGGAAGTCTTCGTGTGCTGGGTGTTGTCCCCCACGTTGTGCTGACCTGCGAAGGTCGGCATGGCTTCGGCCTGCTTCGTCCACATCAAGCCGACGTGATCGATGGCCTCCGCGAGCTTCATGGCGTGGTCGGCGAGGTTGAGACCCGAGGTCTTCTCCTCGTCTTCGTCCTCGTCATCGCCCTTCTTCTTGGACTTCTTCTTGTCCTTGTCCTCTTCGTCGTCGCCGCTGCTCTCTCCACCATCGCCCAAATCCATGGGCATGGCGAGCTTGCTCATCGGATCGACCACGTCTTGGGTCGAGGCGAGCTTGAGCTGTCCATCCGCCTCAGAGAGGGCACTACGAACGAGTGCATTTAGAGTCATCTCCATTGGTGTGTCCTCACTATACGGGTGGCGGGGGTACCGCCTTATGAGCTGCTGCGAGCGATGGGTTAGTGTGGTCGGTTTTGCCGACCGGCTGTGAATAGTTTTGCGGCTGAACGGCTTTTTGACGAGTCTGCTTGAGCATGTCCCCCGTCGTGGCTGGTTGAGCGTAGGTCTTCCGGGTGGTTGCACCCGGCATGGCCGCAGCTTCCTTCAAGAAGCTCTCTACCAACTCAGTCTGGGGGACACGGTCAAACATCAGATGACTCAGAGATCGTAGCCGTTTTCCCGAAGGAGATTGACGGCGGCCATGTCGAGGTCGGAGGCGACCTTCTCGCCCGTGTCCGGGTCGAAGCCGTTGGCGTACGCGATCTCCCGAGCGCGGTCGAGGACGAGGGAGCTGTTCTTCTCCGACTCACTCTTCCTCTTGGCGCGGCGAGCGGCTGCCACCGCACCGAGACCGGCGCCGACACCGAGACCGGCGGCGATGCCCGCCTTACCGGGGTTGTCCCGAATCTTCTTCTTGGAGAACTCGTACGCCGCTCCGGCGTGCTCCTTGGCCTTGCCGTAGCCCTTGGCGGCTACGTCCTTCATCTTGCCGCCCATCTCACGGGCCTTGCTTGCCCCCGCGCGGCCGACATCGGCGGCACCCGTCGAGGTCGCATCACCTGAGGCGACCTTGCGAAGCTCGTCGTCGAAGCTGTGGGCCATCACGCGGCCGAGCATGTCCGCCTCGGCGACCTTCTCCTCCATCGCGACCTTCTGCTGGTACACGGCGGGGTCGGTGAGGGTGGCATGCACATAGTTGTACGCGTCATGGTACTGCTCGCGGCTGAGGTCGGCGAGGTCGACACCCTCGTTGGAAGCCACCTTGGCCAGCTCCGCGGCGACGTCGGCCGTCGTGATGTGGTTGGGGAGGAAACCCGAGGTCTTCTCTTCGACGGGGGCACCCTCTTGCTCGATGCCTTCGTCCTCTTGCTCTTCCTGGCCCACCATGCCGGAGAGCATCTCGTTGATCTCGCCGTCCGAGTAGTCGTCGAGATCGACGCCCTCTTCCTCGGCGACCTTGGCGAGCAGCTCACCGGCTGCCGCAAGCTGCGGGTCGATTTCGTGGGGCGTGTCGTAGATCGTGCTGAGATAGTCGTTCATTTTCCTAAATCCTTTTCTGCGGTTGCTGACTGGGCCTCGTCGGCGGTGGCGCGAAGCTACCTCAGAGGGATCACACTACTGTACGTAGTGCGGAAACTACACCCTTTACGGCCAAACCGAGTCCCCCGGCCCTCTGAATCCCCATCGCTACCCGGAGCCCTGCTCCGATTGTCGCGATCGTGGTGAAGGTAGGGTTCTCTGCTACAAACTTGGCCATGGTTCCAAGATCCTCTCCGGCATCCTGTTTCTTCCGGAGATGGGCTGAGACCAAATGTATCATGGGGCCAAGACCCAGGAGAAGGGGCACAGCTTTAGTAAGGATCGAACTCGTCTTTCCGAGGAAAGACTCTAGATCCATAGGGCCTAAGGAGAGGGACGCGTACTTGGGGAAGACCTCAGGGGCCTGCTCCAAAATAGAAAGTCGGTAGCCATTGTACTGGGCCGCCAGCTCGTTCATCACATCTGAGGTCAGGACGCTCGCCTCTTTGTTGAAGCTGGAAGGTCCCTCGGACATCCCCTCTACCCTGGGTCCAAGGTGGGGAGCAAAGGAAGACCGAGACCCTGCGGCAGGCTGGAAGACCCTGGCCATATCCGCACTGACCTTGTCCCCACTTATGGCGTAGGTGTCGTCTATCCCCGAGGAGAAGGTGTTGAACTCAGCGTTCTGAGCCAGAGCCAAGCCCGCAAGCTTCTCCCCCATCGGACGACCCTTGGTCACCACCATGTGGAACTCTCTCGGCTTGAGCACGATCCCCAGTGCCGCAAGGGTAGAGAGAAGAGTCTTGGGGCCAGAGATCTCCGCCGCATCACCCAAGAGATTGAAGGGGAGATCGGGTTCCTGTGAAGCACACAGTTCGATCTTCTTGGCGTAGGTGGCAGGGATCTCCTTCTCGATCTCCCCACGCTTGAAGAAGATGGTGTTCTCCGCCCGCTTCTCCATGGCCATCTTCACTGCGGAGCGTTGCTGATCAATGGCTTGGAAGGGGCTGGGAGCAGGAGCCCCAGTCTGGGGCATAGCCACGTTGGACTTACCCCCCATGTACCACATGACCCGTGCAGTCTTGTCGGCTCCGATCCACACGAAGCTGATGTCGAAGAAGCGGGGGAAGTCATTGTAGACGTAGACCTTCCGACCGTCGGGAAGGATGGCACCGGGGGTAAGCCGCATGTGCTCGCAGTAATCTGCGCGAGTGATGCTGAGCCCTCTGATGGGGGCTACCCCACGGTGGTAATGCAGGATGGCGATGCCTGGATGTGCATGCTTCCCTGGGTCGAATGTCTTCCAGGCTGTCTGGACATGCTCCCAGTCAGTGCAGATCGAACAGAAGTCGAAGGGCACCTTGCAACCCATCGACACATCGACACGAGCGTTCTGTTGGATCCGATCGAGGATGCTGGTGCGCCCCCGCTCGGCAGCCAGCTCGTTGTCCACACGCATCACCAACTCGATGCGCTTCATCCGGTGGTTCGGCATGACGAAGATGACATCGCCAAAACCAAGGGTGTCTCGGCAGGAGTTCTTGTGGTGGGCGTAGACCGTCGCACCATAGTAGGTCGGGAATCCGTAGAGCCACTTCTTCCCAGCTACCAAATCCTTGCAAGCATCCGCACCCCAGTCAGAGGGGGCGTTCAGCAGACCGTTGAAGTCCAGGTGGTGGTTGTGCCCGTAGTAGTCCTTGTTGGAGTTGGCTCCGAAAAACTCGGAGTACCCCATGGCGTTCACCAGGACATATGTGTAGCGGGGATCAGGGCGCAGCTTCGAGATGAAGTCTTGGACCTCGGGCACCATGGCCGAGGAGGTCTTCTCCATCACGCCCGGACGAACGATGCGGACGAGTGGTTCCCCGTCCTGTTCCCCCGGGAACCACGCGCGCTTGATCAAGGCCATGACTACCGGCGGTTACGGGGGTCTCGGTCTCGGCCACCGCCACCCCTGCCGAAGCTAGGGCGAAGATCGGACATGGCGGGAACGTCCCCCGCCAAGGCTCGGCCACTGATGTAGGCCCGCTCAGCTGCGTCGGACCTTCCCCTAGCCACGCCCTCGAAGGTAGCCTGACCCAGTCGTCCAGCTGCCATGGCGTGGGTCTGAACTCGCCCACTGGATTCTGTCGAGCGAGCCTTGCCCAGACTCTCCCGCATCTTCGCCATCTCGTTGGCGCCCGCGATGATCCCTCGGTCAGGGAAGGTGGCATCGCTCAGCTCATGCTGATTGTGGATGAAGGAGGCTGCGATGGTCGGGTCCTTAGCCATCTCCGGGTTCACGCGGTAGAGCGTGTTGAAATACCGCTGCGTCGCCTTGGAGTCGAGCTGCTTCAGACGGGGGTTGGCCTCCATGGTCTGCTTGAAGACCTTGGACTTCCTCCGGGAGTTCACGAGGCCCTTGATGGCCCGCGTCCCCTCCATCAGAGCGAAGGGGATGGCCGCAGCCGCAGCAGCCCCAGCAAACTCAGGGGTCTTGTAGAAAGATCGCATGGGCATATCCCTCGCCATCCGAGCCATCTGGTCCGGATGGAGGCCACTGACCCCGACGGCGAGCTTCTTAGCAGCGATCTTCCGGAGCATGCCGGCAACAGCTTTGTGTTGAGAATAGGACATCAATACGTCTCCCCGGCTCGGCTGCCCCAGTCTTTGGCTGTCAATCCCTGCTCGACCACTTGCCCTGCACGAGCGGCCCCACGTCCGGCCGCGCCGAGGCCCTTGCCTGCGGCCCGCTCGAACTTCCGGCCATACCCTGTGGGCTCATACCGAAGGGCGATGACTGGGGCGGCAGCCGCAGCCCCGAGAGCCGCGGTGGCCCCCAACGCCTTGGAGACTTCACCTCCGCCGGCCTTACCGACGGCCCTACTCCCCAGGCTAGCTGCCCCGCGGAGGTACTTCCCCCCCGCGCTGGCAGCCCCTGAGATGACCTTCTTCACGCCGGAGGCATCTGCCACCTTCAGGAACGTGATGAGGTGCCCCTTCACGAAGTGTGCTCCGTGATGAAGGAGTTGATCTCGATCAGTCGCCGCTCCAAGTTCTGCCGAGCGACCGTAAAGGTAGCGAAGTGGTTGGCCTGCTTCGCGAACTCGCAGTAGCGCGCCACCACAGGGTGCTTCGGGTTGACCCGATGAGCTACCTTGATCCCCGTACGGACAGGGATTCGAGGCATGTAGGACAAGGCTTCTTTCACCAGCGTGGGGTCAGCTGCTAGCCACGAGGCCACCAGATCCTCCCGACACAGGCCGTCTAGGACAGCGGTCTTCACCACACCCTGAAGCTCCCCGATGGAAGCCACCATCTGGAACCGGGCAGATTCTGCGTTCTGCACCGTCTCCTCGTGAGCCCGAGCGACCTTCGACTGAAGGTTCAGCACACGCTGAATGACCCCTCCCCGATGGGGGACAGGCACTGGGCCCAGGCCGAAGTCGACCTCGTGAGCCACCTTAGCTTCTGGAGGCATGCTGTAATCCGAGGACTGGAACTCCACGGCCTGCGGACGAGCCTGATTGTTCAGAGTCTGAATGACCTGCTCCGGATCAGCGGGCCCACCCTCGATGTCGACGACCCGGTTTGCGGGGTCGAGGGCACCGAACTTACGGTTGAAGGCCTCAGTGTTGGCGAACTCAACGACGCGACGCACCTGCTCCGAACTCAGCTTCTCGGAGTTGAGTAGGCGCACCGCGGCATCGGCCAGGCTTAGGGGGCCGGCATCAGCAAGAGATGCAGCCTGCTTCCCGAGAAGTTCGAGATGCCCTGCATCAACAGCCTGTGCTCCAGGGAAGAAGCGCATTGGGTCGGTCGTCATTGTGGCGATCTCCATCACCTAGTTCCACGTGTAGGGTACCCTATCTGTTTACACGAGGGGAAGGGCAGCATGAACGTAAATACTTCTGATCCCGCAGGCCTACAGGCAACGGTAGCAGGTATCGAACGCCGCGTTAGGCACCTGGAGACCCGAGCGTTCGGTGAACCCCAGCCAGGGAACACCCCAATGACCCTCTTCTTTCTCTACACAGATGCGCTCATTGGATCCCTCGATCCCTCTGAAAACACAGCAAACCTGTGGAATCACGTGGTCTTGGGGCTCGACGAAGAGACCTTGCTGGAGTTGACCCGAACCACCCGAGACCCCTTCTCGTGGAAGCCCTTCCTGTTCATCCTCGACCACCTCCTGATCCAAGGGTTCGACACACACGACGCCGCAGCCCACCTCCTGGACGTCGCCAAATCCCTCATGAAGATTCAGGGGCTCGGCCGTCTGAAGCCTGAAGACGTGCTGGGGTGGGTAGTTGACCCCCGGTCTGTCCTATCAGCCAGGTGAGGAGGAACTCATCTATGGCAGTCAAGAAAAAGAAGAAGCGAGCATCCAAAAAGAAGGCCTACGCCGCAGAGAACATCCGGATCTTACGAGGTCTAGAAGCTGTTCGAGAGCGGCCAGGCATGTACCTGGGAGACACATCAGACGGGACAGCCCTGCACCACTGCTTGTGGGAGGTCGTCGACAACGCTGTTGACGAGCACCTGGCAGGCCACTGTGATGCCGTCGAGGTACTCCTCGATCAGGCAGGCGGGGCCTGGATCCTGGACAACGGCCGGGGCATCCCTGTGGACATCCACCCAGAGGAGGGCTTGCCCGCAGTCGAGGTCGTCATGAACACCCTCCACGCTGGGGGGAAGTTCGACCTCGACAGCTACGAAGGCGGAAGCGCAGGGCTCCACGGTGTGGGGGTCTCCGCAGTGAACGCCGTCAGCGAACAGGCCACGGTGATGGTCTACCGTGACGGCTCGGCTTGGGAGATCGGCTTTGCGAAGGGGGTGACCACCCAGAAGCTGACCGAGATCGACAGGGGTGATCACGAGGACGGGACGATCATCTACTTCAAGCCAGACCGAAGCATCTTCACAGAGGTGTTGGAGTTCGACTACGAGACCGTGAAGAAGCGCCTCCAGGAACTCGCCTTCCTCAACGCAGGCATCTCCATCACGTTCACCGATGAGCGACGGGCACGAAACAAGACGGTCGTCTTCACCTACGAAGGGGGCATCGGCCACTTCCTGGAGGACATTGTCTCGAAGAAGGAGACTGTTCACAAGGGGGTGATCCACTTCCGAGAAGGCAAGAAGAAGATCGTGGATGTCGCGATGGCCTGGACCACTCAGCAGCAAGGGGACATCCGGTGCTACTGCAACAACACCTTCAACCACGATGGAGGCACACACCTCACAGGGTTCAAGGCATCGCTCACGAGGATCATCTCCACCTACGCCAAAGAGAACAACCTCACCAAGGGGCTGACCGAAGGACTCCAGCCGGAGGACATCCGAGAGGGGCTGTTCGCCATCGTCTCCCTTCGCATCCCTGACCCCAGCTTCAGCTCCCAGACGAAGGACAAGCTCGTCACGGCTGGAGCCAGGAAGCTGGTGGATGAGGTGATGGGTGAGTGGCTTCAAGGGTATCTGGAGAGGTTCCCTGCGGAGGCCAAGAAGATCATCGAGCGAGCTGTCCTCTCCGCCAGGGCACGGGAGGCTGCACGCAAGGCTCGGGAGAACGTACAGCGCAAGGGACTCCTCGACCCGATGTCCTTGCCCGGCAAGTTGGCTGACTGCCAGAGCAAGGACCCTGCGGAGTGTGAGATCTACGTCGTCGAGGGGGATTCTGCTGGAGGCACAGCAAAGCAGGGCAGGGACCGGAAGTTCCAAGCCATCCTCCCACTACGGGGGAAGGTCCTCAACACCGAGGACGTGCAGGTAGAGAAGATCATCGAGAACAATGAGCTGGGAACGCTCGTCAATGCTCTCGGCTGCGGGATGGTGAGTACGGGTACCTTCGACATCACGAAGCTGCGCTACCACAAGATCATCATCATGTGTGACGCAGATGTTGACGGGGCTCACATCCGCACGCTTCTGCTGACCTTCTTCTACCGCCACCTCCAACCGTTGTTGTGGGCGGGGCATGTCTACATCGCCCAGCCCCCGCTCTACCAGGTCAAGACCAAGCGCCTGACCTTCTTCTGCCAGACAGAGGAGGAGCTGACTGAAGTTCTGCGTGAGCACCCGAAGGCGCGCATCAGCAGGTACAAGGGCTTGGGAGAAATGAACGCCGACACTCTGTGGGTGACGACCATGGATCCAGGAGAAAGGACCCTCGCACCAATCAAGCCCAAGGACGCCATCGCATCAGAGAAACTGTTCCGGTTGCTGATGGGTAGCCAGGTAGAGCCCCGCCGACTCTTCATCGAGGAGAACGCGCTCTTCGCTAACATCGACGTCTGATCTGAGAAAAACCGATCGTAACGATCTATTAGCATGGTGAGCGCAGAACCTTGCGCCACGAGGGGCAACCCTCAGGAGGAGGATCCAAGAACATGCCTGATGAGAAACAAGACCAGAACCGACAGCTGCAACAACAGGTTGCAAAGGTGGAGGTGGAAGAGAAGGCCGAGAAGGCGGTGAACGCCGCGAACAGCAGCCGCGAAACCATTCAGTCCCTTACGGGCACCATGGACTCCATGGTGGAGGTCCTCGACAGCACGCACCACACGGGTGAGTCGAACTACGCTCACACGTTGGTCCGCCACCAGGCGGAATGCACGGAGTCGTCGTGGTTCAGCAAGTGCATCGGGTTCAAGGGTGGGGACCCTCGGAGCCCGGAGTACGCGGTCGATCCCTGGAAAGTGGCGGGGTTTGTCGGAACCTGCCTCTTCGTCATCGGCACTGGCGGCCTCGGTGGCTTCCTCGTGGTGTCGATGGCCAACAAGGCCGGACAGGCTGGCGGCGAAGAGGCGGTCAGTCGTCTCCTCTCGGCCGGCGACGCCGGAGAGCCCGACCAGCTCGAAGGCTGAACTAGCCCTCGACGTGTGAGGAACTGCTGGGGACGAAAGTCCCTGGCAGTTTTCTTTTGCCTACCCCCACTGGTTCGGGTTTTCCATCTCCTCGGAGTCGACATCCTGAGCGTACGTTTCAAAGAGGGTGTACTCGTCACTGGCCTGAGCCGACCTGTCCTGGGTCGGGGTGATGATGTCCGGCCGTTGGTGATCGAGGAAGGAGGCCAAGACGCCATAGACCATCGCGTGGAATGAGTCGTCGGTCGCTGACTTCGGCTTGTCGTACTTGATCATCTTCATCGTCTCGGAATACTCGGAGAAGATTGAGAGGACATCCGATCCGAAGGGCTCCTTGATTGCCTCCCAGTCAGGGAGGCGGAGCTTCCCCCTCTTCAGGGCATGGAAGATGTCCGCCAGGAGAGGGGTGCGGAAGACCAGGTACCTGTGGAGCTTGCTGCTGTAGGCCACCTTCATAGGTAGACGAGCTGCGTACTGGAACACATGGATACGCTGCGGACCGAACGTCGAGGTGAGTCTCTTGTTCTGGTAGAAGCCCATCCCGTAATCAGCTCCGATGTACTTGCCATGCAGGTCGGAGACAAGCCTCTCGATCATCTCGACCTGCACCTCCGGGTCAGCTTCCTGTGCCTCGAAGCGGTACATGTAGACGCACTGGAGAGCGTCATCGCTTCGGCAGTAGCACCAGGCTGTCAGGACCGTGTAGGCCTTTTGCCCTGTGCCCCAGTCGATCCCAAAGTACATGGGGTGTGTCTTGGCCAGCTCCGACACCTGCGCCAGGTCGTTGGTGTACTTGGAGTCACAGGCTCGGATCAACTCCGCCCGGGTGATGGGCTTGGTACCTGAGTCATACGAGACCGCCAAGACCTCGTTCATGAACTGGGCGGTAGGATACCTCTCGTAGGCTTCGAGGATCTCCTTCCACTTGCCTGGGTCCTTCCAGAACCATGGGACCATCAGGCGGCAGAGGCGGTACCCCTCGAACTCGGGGCGGGTCTCCGGACGCTTCGGGTCTCCCGGGTTCGTCTCCACCCACCGTGCGTAGGGGTGCTCGGGGTTGATGGGTCCGCCGCACTGCTCACAAATCGGGCCACTGAGTCCGAGGTTCTTCACCCCCAGGATGTTCCAATGCCAGGACGCAGGATTCTTCGGGGTCCCATGCCTCTCGCAGGGGATGGCCCACTCAGTCATGGTCGAAGACTTGGCCCAGTACTGCTCGATGTTGTTGTCGAGAGACTTGGGTGTCCCGGAGTAGACGTAGATCGGATCCTTCTGGTGAGAGGCCGTCTCTTCGATGACCGGCATGTTGTCGACCAGGAGATCCTGAAGCTCATCGCCAAAGATAGCGTTGACCGCGAGGCCTCGGATACGGTCAGCCGTAAGGAAGGCATATCGCAAATAGATCATGGACATGTTGCCCCAGACCTTCTCCAGGATGTTCCAGGTGTTCCCCTTGGTCACCATGGCCTGGAGCAGGGGGCTGACGGTGACGATGTCATCGAGCCTTGTCCGGGAGAACACTGTCGTCTGCATCGCCGAGGGCGACACGAAGAGCGACGTGTACATGGGGCGCATCCCACTCAGGGCGAAGAGCTTGTTCCCCAGGGTGGTGGACTTCTCCGCCTGACGACTCGTCATGAGGAGCATCTTCTTGGCCGAGGAGTTGTAGGGGCGGATGAGATACTTCCGCTCAGAGAAGTCGATCTTCTTGACCTTACCCGTGTCCCCGTCCTTGATCCTCACGAACCGACTCACCCAATCGGACGGCAGCATCTTCAGGGTGTGCCTCCGCATCCTTTTTTGTGACCGAGACTGGTAGAATGGGTCTACAACCCTGCGCTTGGTGGAGGCACCCTTGTCGAAGTCGTCAGAGAAATCGTTCAGCCTAGATGCCATGAGTGGGTTCCTGGTCAAAGCCCTGGGGGACATCGTACATGGGGCACGCACCACGAAGGAGGGGCACCGATGGTACGCCTTCCGTATGGATCCGGAACCCCATATGAAGTCCGCTGTTCGGAACTACGTGAAGCAGTACAACAAGTACCACCGCACCCACTTCAGCGTAGCCTTCCCGAAGAAGTTCCGCATGACGCTCAAGCGGCGTCAATCGCGTCGAAAAACTTCTGGGCAAGGAGCCGAGGATCCAAGGACGAGGCATAACCCCCGGCAATCACAAAAAAAGAATCCCACGACTCCTCAAAGCCAGCAGTGAGTCGCTGGACATCGAAGACCTCAGGCATCGCCTTCTCCAGGCGCTTGTCCATGCGGGAGGTGTTGGGCCACTTCCCGATCTTGCCGTTGGGCTGAAGGGGTGGGAAGAAGTGGAAGATCATGGCGCCATCCGTGACACGCCCACCCCACTCCACCGTGTAGTGAGGCTTGGCCTGGGCCTGCATGTTGGGGATGGAGTGACGGACCTTCTCCGGAGTGTTGAAGGTCTGCAAGGCGCCACGTTCTTCGGTGCTACTGGGGGCTGTCATCGTTCATTTCCTCGTATTCGACGTCGATATATCCCGGAGGAAGCTGGTGCAGGGGCAGATCCTTCACCGTGGTGAGCTTCCTGGGATCATAGGTTGCCTCGATTCGACGTAGTTCTTCAAGTAGTTCAGCACTACCACCTCGACGTAGGTCCAGCTGGTCCTGATGCTGGATCATCGCCTGGGTATGCATCATCATCGTGGTGGCCTTGGCTACCCCGGTGCTCATGCCGATGGTGGCGCGGACAATCTCCATGAAGTTTGCGTCACGCCCGAAGCGGTACGTCAGGACTTCCTTGAGGGATTCACTCCCTCCCTGATCAGTAATGTGGAGCACCATCGCTGCCCCCACCGAGGACCGAGGGGACTTGAGGGCGATGTGGTAGTCGGTCGTATCCCCCGTCACCCAGTCCCACAGGACCCGGTCCCACTCGGCTCGATCCAAGGCATCGTAGTCCCAGAAGTAGTGGGCGAAGGCTCGGATCACTTGGGGGTTCATGGCTGTAGCGGGGAGGCCAAACTTCTCGGCAAGCCTGCGGGAGATAGCCAGGAGTCCGAGAGGACCCAGGAGCATCGTCTTGAGCATCCGGCAGATGTGTGGGTCCGACAGATACTCGAAGGCCGCCATGGTGAAGGGGTCCTGCCTCCAGAAGTCAGCTACCCCCAGGCGCTTCAGGAACACCTGTGAGGGCTCGTGGTTCTTCCGGAGGGGGTGGAACCCCGGGGGGAAGTCCAAGGACCTCTGGACCCGGCGGAGGTGGTCGATGAACTCCGGATAGGTGTCCACGCGCCGAGGCTTCCTCTTCTTGCCCTTCTCCTTCAGCTTCAGGGGCTGCTCCGTGTGAACCGGAACAGGGAGCCCTTGCTCAGCCAGGGTTGCGGCGATCACCTCGGCACTCATCGACCGACGGGTCAACAGGTAGAGGATGTAGTGCCGCGAAGGATGCTTCAGCGGGATCATACAACGGCGCTCTCGTCGACCTCCCGCAGCGCCAGGCCCTTCAGCCCCTCGATCACCTCGTTGAGCGCACGGCATGCGCGGGCGGCGGCGAACTCGGGCACCTCGTTGAGCCCCAGGCGAGACGCCAAGGTCAGCTCACACACGCTGCTGAGGGCACGGTCGAGGTAGGGCAGGTGCCCCACGTACATGCGGACGTTCTCGGGGTTGATGAACCCCAGGCTGAGGACCGAGTCAACGGTCTGGATGTCGGGGAG
This sequence comes from Gammaproteobacteria bacterium, assembly GCA_003646355.1. Next base: position 8,906 of record QNFO01000001.1, on the reverse strand, counting down.
GACTGAGGCCTCCTTGATCAGGTGCCGGCGGAGACTCTTCGTAGCCGCGGCGACCTTCGTACCCTCTTCGAGGGCTGCGTCCATCATCTCGGTGGCGGGACGCACATCGTACAGCCCGGAGAAGCCATCGTGAGATAGGTGGGCGGCGGTCTTCTTGAGGGCTTGGTGAGCCTGAAGAGGTTCGACCCCCGCCAGGCACAGGAGGAAGGTGGCGTCGTCGTAGGAGAGGTTCTGCGTGGGGAAGACCGAGGCCAGCTTGGGCAGGTTCTCCAGGTCGAAGCCGAAGTGGGAGCCATCGGAGTAGACCCGAGCCCTGGGAGAGGCGTAGTACCCGGCGGTCTTGTTCACGCCGCTGGGCTCGCTCACCAGGGGGGTTTGGATCTCCTGGTCCATCGACAGGAACTTGGCGGTGCCCGGGAGCATCACCTCGCCATTGCCCTGGTCAGCCATCAGCTTCTTGAGGCCGGGGACCATCTTCAGGCGGTGCTCACCGCCCATGACGGTAGTGACGTGGTAGACCTCGGCGCCATCGGTGCCAGCCTCACGGCCACTGACCGTGACAGGGACCGTCGCCTCCACACCGTGGGGCCCAGCCATGTAGAAGATGCCCGTCCCCTTGGGGACGTCGTCAGGCAGGTTGATGCCGAGGGCGATACGAGAACCCGCCACTACGTCCTGCACGGTGGCTGCGGTCCCGTTGGTGAAGACCGACATGGGCAGGCGGGTACCATCCATGTCGAGGAGGTTGGGGATGACCCACCCCATCATCTCCTTGCCTGTCTCGGTCATCACCTTGTAGACGCCGGACTCCTCGACCACATCCCACGAGGAGGAGTCGACTTCGATGTCCGAGTCCTGATTGGGTGCGGCAACGGTGACCGTCCCCTCGGTGTCGACCTTCTGAGCTACCTCAGGTCCGGCGATCTTCAGGAAGTCCCCCCGAGACATGGACACACGCTCAACCTGACGAGCGTAGGAACGACAGGCCGTCTTGACCCAGTAGGTGCCTTGCGCATCGTCGTAGCCCATCTGCATGACGTGCGTGGGCATGGCCGACTCGACCTTCTGGAAGAGCGAGTCAGCGCTGGAGAGGAGCTGGCCATCATAGGCGGCCAGCTTGGACACTGCCTGGCGGAAGGAGGGGTTCGCCACCATCTGCTGCTGGACGGCGGGCTCTGCCTGAATGTCCGAGGAGAGCTTGTCGAGGTCCTGCTGCGTGAGGGTAGGGGCGATGGTGCTGAGAAGAGACGACTGCTTCTCTTGCGCAGCCCTCTCCTCTCGCTTCATCTTCTGGATCTTGGCGCCCGCGAGCTGCCCCGCAATCGCTCCTGCGCCCATTCCTGCCACCTGAATCCCGAACCCCTTCAGGCCTGGATTGCGGTACTGGTGGACTAGCCCAGGCACAGCCCCGAGCCCCGCACCCACGGCTGTTCCGATGTCTCGCTCATCCGCAGAGTGCTTGATCCCGCCCCCAAAGACCGACGAGGCACCACCACCCGACGCCGTGGTCCCCACACCTGAGCCGAAGTCATTCTCCGAACGTCCCGGGGGGTAGAAGAGGTTGTAGAGGGACTGGTCTCCCCAGTCCTTGGTCATCAGCTCGAAGGTGGACGGGCGGAAGAGGGCCTCCCGCAGACGGTCACCCGTGAGGGGACGCATTTTGTTCTTCGTCATCAGCAGATCGAGCGGCTGAAGCATGTTCTGCTTGATGATCACGGGCACGAGGGCCTGCTTCGCTTCCACGCCACCCGCGGTGGTGGACATCGAGCTGTCCGTGGTGGAGGCGATGACGAGGGCGCCCAGGCCGTAGCCCTGCTCCTTGTCGGTCTTGACCATCACCACCCGGGGCACGTACTCCGAAGCCTCGGGTACCTGGCGGAATAGTTCTTGAAGAATCTGCCTCGGCCACATCGAGGGATCTTCGTCGAGTTGCACGGCAGCTTGCTTGGTTCGCTCGAACGTCAGCTCCGGCTCGGAAATGAACAGGTCCATGGCGATATCCTACACTGTGAAGAGGCTCTGGCCTACTTGAGCTTGACAATCTGAGAGAGAATAGAGTTCGGGGGTGGTGCAGCAGGGGGGCTCGCTAGGGCCCCCGCCACAGGGTGAGTGTGGGTAGAGAGCCAGATCATCAGGGGTGTGCCAAGTACGGCTGGCATTGATGCATTGGGTCCCAGGTAGACACCCATGGCTTCTAAGGCCACCCGAGGCCCTGCCTTGACGATGTAGTCCCCCTCGACATCGTGCTGCTCTTTACCCTTGACGGCGACCTGGCGATCCCCCTCAACGGTGACGGTCTGGTTCCCCTTGATGGTCAGGTCATAGTTCGCCCCTACCACCTCGGTCTTGGAGCCATCCATGAGGATCGAAAGGCTGTAGGTCTCCGAGGTGACCTCCCCCGAGTCCCGATCGATATTGTTCTTGGCAACATGGACTTCCCACGCTGCCTTCTCACCCCCACCAGGGGCGGCCAAGGGGAAATGTCGGACTCGGACCGAGGCCTTCTCATCCTGAGCGAACTCGTTCATGTGGAAGGTGTAGGAGGCCGGCGCATTCCCAGAGGGGTCACTCTCCGAACGCTCCACGGTCCAGGCGATGTCCCCTCCGAAGGTGGACATGCTGTAGTTCTCGCAGAAGTCCTTGATGTAGTTGAGGATCGGGATGTAGATCCTCTGCGAGACAGCGGTAGCCCCGAGCTGCAACACCCCACCGCGTCGGAGGATGATGAAGTTGGCATCCCGAGTCGTCATGGCGATGTCACCGGGGAGAAGGTTGGGCCTGTTGCTCCTGAAACTCACCCCTGAAGGTGAGCCTGTTGCCTCCGTAGCTGTGGAGCCCTGCGGGTCACCCTCGGTATCGATGGAGCCTACCTGGGACGCTGCCCCCTTGAACCCCATGATGAAGGGCGCGGTGTTGTCGCTGGGCCATGCAATGTAGCAGATGGCCCCCACCTCAGGAAGGAAGTGGATCCCCTCCCCACCCTCGAAGTGATGGTAGGGGACCAGGCACTGGATGTCGTTGACCTTTTTGGCGGTGTGACGGGACTCGGCGTCGATCGTCCACATCCTCTTGTCGACGTTCGTGATCACCATCTCCTCGCAGCGGAACCGCGAGAAGTTACTATCGCTGGGTGAGCCTCGTGAGTTGGCCATCTAGTATCCTGCCGGACCCTTGCCCCGGCCGAACTCTTTACCATAGGCCAGCCCCGGGATGGGGTGGAGTCCATGAAGGTTTGACCTCTGACCCTGCTGAGCTGCGGTCGTAACCACCTCCCCCAGGTTCTTCGTCATCAGCCGACCCATCCAATCCTTCTGGCGAGCCCGAGGGATCTCAGCGATGCTCTTCAGCACCGTGTTCGCACGGATGGGCTTCTTGCCCTTGAGGACATTGCGGTTGACCTCATCCACCACAGACTTCTGAAGGTAGTCCCCGCGCACGAAGCTAGGGTGGTCCCCGGGATCAGCGACACGCACCAGGCCCGTAGCATTCCGCACCGCCAGCTCGACGTGCCTCTGCTTGATCCCTTCCCCACCATAGATGCCTCCGATGCGCTGGACCATATGGTCCTGCACCGATTCGAGACCCTTGGTCTTGAGGAGGTCGTGCATGTTCGGGTCACCTTGGGTCAGCTTCTCACCCTTCTTGAAGTGATACCCAGGCTTGATGTGGGTGAGGGGACGCTTCCGAGAGTAGAAGGGCTTCTTCGAGCCGGAGACATAGATCGCCCACCCGCCCTGCTTCTGAGCCTCGACCTTCACTACCGTGCCTGCTCGGGTAGCCAAGGGTGCCTGGTGTGGCCGACGCTGACGCTGCATGGCGAAGAGGGACTTCACCGTGTCGAAGTCATCAATAACCTGCTTGTCGGTTGTGACCAGCCCCCCACCGTGGGTCTGCCTCAGCATGATCTGGGCAGCCCGCTCACCGAGAGACTGAGCAGCGGCCAACCCCACATTCTCTCCGACTTCATAATGCTGTCCGCTGGGGTGACGCCCCATGCAGACACCGCACACACCCTGAGGCTGCCGGCACTTCAAGGGAGACCGCACAGCGATCGACTTCATCTTAGCCTTACCGAAGGCACGCTGAAGCTCAGGAGTGACCGTGGTTCCAGCAGGGAGAACCCGGGTACCCAGCTTGACGGGGGAGGCGAGGTGTCGATCCATGATGTCCCGGTTGGACACAGGCATCATGAGGCCATTGCGCGTACCGCAGTCCTTGTTGGTGACCGGCTGATCGATGTTCACCTGCACCATGAGCTTGGTCCAGTACCCCGGCTCCGAGATACCATCAACCTTCTGGATGACTCCGCGCCGAGCACCCTGGGACTGCATCCAGTAGTCACCAACGCTGATGCCCTCAGCAAAGCTCTTGGTGATCGGGACCTTCGAGGGCCTGCCCTTGTAGTCCTGCACCAGCATAGGGGCCATGACCATGCCCTGGAACTGCGGCTTCTTGGACTTGATCCCACCCTTGGCCATGTCGGAGATATTGGTGGGGAACTTCTCGTAGTGCTTGTCGTAGGCCGTGTGGAGCTGCCGGGTAGCGTCCAGGTAGATGTCGGTCGCCTTCTCTCCAGCCTGGGGACCCTTGAGTGTGGCGACCTGACGCTTCGCTTTGTCGATGATCAGCTTCCGCTCAGGCCTCAGGGGCTCCAGGTCGTCCAAGGTCACGCTGTGCCCGGACTCGTAGGCCATCTTGAACCCGAGCTGACTCAGGCCTGACGCCACGGAAGCGAAGTGCTTGGGCTCCTTCACAGCAGTGTGCTTCAAGACCTCGTGCATCTCCTTCTTACCGAAGGGTGCGCTACCTGTGAGAATCTCCTGCTTGAACTTGTCGGGCACGACCTGAGCGATGCGGGCACGACCCAGGGTCGTCCGCGCCTTCCCGATGGTGATGGTGTCGGGAAGGTCGATGCGGTTCTGTGTGAACGCTGCTTCTGCCTCCCGCAAGGACAGGAACTTCTTCCCCGTGACCTTGCCATGACTCCTCAAGGAAGATCGGTAGAGGCCGAGCATCGACTCGTTGGTGGGCTTGAACAGCACATCCCCAGAGGCATCTGAGATGGGGCGCTGGGAAGGTAGGATCTTCCGCACCTCCGCCTTCGACTTCTCAGACAGGGGAACCATGAGGGCGACCTGGTCACCGTCGATGTCACCGTTGATGGGCGGAAGGATGAGGGGGCTGACCTTGATGGCGCGGGAGTTGGTGAGCTTCACGTTCTGCCCCACCAGTCCATAGGCGTGCAACACGGGGTCCCGCTTCAGCAAGACAGGGTGGTTCTCAACTACCTTTTCCAGAGCTGCAAAGGCCCTGGGTGATCGCTTCTGGATATTCTCCTGAGCCTCGATGGGGTTGAGCCCCGAGCGGATGAGATGCCGAGAGACATGAGGTCGGAATAGCTCGATGGCAATCTTCTTGGGGACACCCACCTCATCAGGACCGAGGCTGGGGTCAGCCACAATGGTGGCTCGGGCCGTGTAGTCCTGCTTCTTCCCGACCATCTTGTCCTGGAAGAAGCCGTCCTTCGGTGAGGCCCCGGCAACCATGTGGAGAACACCGGGCAGAGTCCTATCCCGGATCTCCTTCGTGCCTCGGATGTCGATGTCGAAGGCTTTCTTCCCCTTGGGCGTGGTGCCGAAGAGGTTCTGCATCTCCTTGTAGAGGTCACCGCGGTTCGCCAGGGTCAGGTCGTAGGGAACCTTGTCCTTGTCACTCGCCTGCAAGCTCACGTTCACCTGCCCGAGCCGGCGGTACAAGTTGTTCATCGGATCGATGCGGTCTGTCTTGTCCGGCGAGGAGACGAAGGGGCGGTAGATCGGAGGCATGACTGGGACGTTCTGCATCAAGAACGCCTTGGAGGGGTGGGTTTTGGTCTCCTGCAACATCCTCAGGCTCTTGTGCAGAGCGTTGGCGTTGTTGAGTTCTGTCCCCTTCACCCGAGGATCTTTGAGCTGCTTCTCGACCTCTTGAATCTTGGCCGTAACACTCACTGCCTTCAGTGCCTTGTGGATGGCCTTCGGTCCGGTACCGTACTTGGGCAGGGTCTGCTTACCCGCTACCACCAGCTCAATCTCAGCAGGCTTGACCCCGAGAAGCTGTGCGATGGGCTTGGCGAAGACAGGGTTGGGCATGGGTTCGACGAGCTTGACGTGCCCCCAGTGCCTACCATTCTGCCCCCCGAAGATCCGGGTGTCGAAGATGCCACCCTTCTCCGGCTTCACGTTCTTGGCGATGACTGCCATGTCCGGGCGGGTCACCTCGCCGCGGCTCAGCGCCATCACCTCTTCGTCCGTGTTGGGGATGAGACGAAGGTGGTTCCCCTGCTTGTCCAGGTTGAGGCCGATGGTTGTCATCTGGGCCTTGAACTTGTTGTGGACGAAGGGAACCTGGGGGGGAGGTACAAGCTCTCCTCGGGTCAGGGAGTTCCAAACGTTCTCCGCCTGCTCTTGGTCGGACTTCCAGGTCTGCATCTCCCGGAGATTGTCCTTGAGCCCGGACGACAGCGCCCCGTACATGCCGAGTGCGCCCAGAGACTGGGCCCCACCTTCGCCACCACCGCGGGGAACCTTGTTCTGGTCGTAACGGATGTGGGGTGCGAGGCCCTTCACATAGAAGCCGCCGTGACGCACGTGAGTCTTCTTGTCGATCTGGTGGACCAGCTGGAAGGCGTAGTGGGGCCCCACCGTAACCTTACCGAGCTTCCGCCCAGTCTTCGGGTCGAATAGGGTCTCGGTCTCTGGGATGCCGTGCTTCTTCAGGTCCTTCTTCAGGTCTGCCAGGTAGTCCTTGTTGCCATCAAAGTTCTTGACCTTGTAGGGCTTCCCCGTCTTCTCGGCGATCTTCCCAGCGACAGTCTCCAAGATCTGCCCAGGGTTCATCCGGCCAGGCACAGACACAGGGTTGATGAGCATGCCCACACCCTTGCCCTTCTGGTCCTGAGGCATCTCATTGTCGGGGAGGATCTCAGCCACGATGCCCTTGGCACTATGGCGGGTGGAGATTTTGGAACCGACAATGGCAGGCTCCTTAGTCTTCACATGGACGACCCAGCTCTTGCCCTTCTTGGTGACGCGTACGACCTCGCCGGGATGCTCGTGGTCCCAGGTAAGGCTCGCGTTCTTGTAGTCCAGCCGCGTCTTCTTGGAGAGGCGGGACATGATCTTCACGTCGATGCTGTCCGGGTTCGTCTCCGGGTTCAGCGCCAGGATGAGGGGATCACCTGCGTTGACTGTGGCCCCCACAGCAACAACCCCCTCTGTCCCGAGGTTCTTGAGCTGAGCCGACCCGAAAGCCTTGGGCTTGTGTGCCAAGAACTTCTTCATGTCGAAGACCGTGTCAGGAGATGACAGTAGCGACGGCTTGTAGAGATGCTCCGATCCCAGCTTGGCCGCAGCACTCTCCGAAAGGACAACCCCATCCTCGTGGTTCGTCCCGTTCGCTAGGTAGGCCGTACGGATGTTGGTGCCCAGGGCGAGCTGCCCGTCCTTCGTGAAGTTGTTGTCGGCGAGGGACTGCCCCTTCTTGACCTTGTCCCCCGGCTTCACGAGGGGGGTTGAGTGGAGCATCGCCTTGGGATCGTTCAGCGGGTAGTGGTCGTAGAGGTCGACCTCATGCTTCTTCCCGTCCGAACCCTTGATGACTACGTGATCCTTCTCGACAGCAAGCACCATCCCATCGACGGGAGTCTTGTGCGCTAGGAAGCGGCCAGCTACCAGCTTCTCGAAGGTCTGTCCCGGAGCTGACTCCACCTGAACCACAGGGGCCTCTCGACCCGTAACACTGATGGCCTGCCCCATGTGGCGTGCAGACATCGTCGAGCGGTGGGCCGAGTCGTTCTGTATGAAGGGGACAAGGTTCGACTCGACAGCGAAGACCTGAGAGGCATCGATGAGGGTGTAGTCCGCATCCTTGAAGGGGGCATCACGGATCTCCCCCTCGTGGTCGGAGACTCGAACCATGTTCTGGTTGGGGCGAGGCTTACCGCCCACCCACTTCACCTGATCGGGGAGCACGACGGTGCTCCTTGCTGCCTGCTGAGGGGTTACTGACTCAACCTTCCCTGTCTTCAGGTTGAATAGCTTCGTGTGGGGCTTCCGATCTTTGATGACCGTACCTGCCGACAGGTGCATGGATGTACCCGGCGCTGACTCCGGGGTGTATATCGGATCGACGAAGCCGAGCTGAGAAGGATCGAGCGATGTGTTCTGGCCTGAGATGGCATGCTCATTTTGAATCCCGCCTGGACCCATGATGGTCACGTGGGATCTATCCGACAGCATCGACAGGGGGTTGATCTGATTCGAGTTGGAGGACAGCGATGTCCCGAACACATGCATCAAGGGCTTCTGCACTAGGTCCGGCATGATGATGTCGCGAACCCTTACATCCCCATCACGGATAGACTTTTGGATCTTGTCCTTGTTGAGGGTCTTCCGAACCCTGTTGTGGATGTCGTTCTTGGAGGCACTCAACCGCTCAGAAAAGTGATCCTTGGCAGTCCACAACTCTTTGAACTCAAGGGAGTCAATCTGATCAGCCTTGGTGTTCCCCGCGCTGACGGAGATCAACTTCTTGGAGGCACGGAACAGGACGTCCTCATTGACCTGAGCGAACCCCTTCCCCAAGGTGGCCTTGGTGACTTCGGGATCCATCTCAGTCCCAGCGAAGTACCGCTGAAGCTCCATCTTCATGTCGGCCCCAGCCTCGGGCTTCCCCTTGCCGGACGCGATGTGGAAGGAGGTCAGGTCCTTCTCGGGCTTAGCCCTCTTGCGATTGGACGCAAAGCTCGATTCCCCCCAGGCCTTCTTCATCTTCTCGTCCGACACGCCGGACGCATTGAGCACAGAGTAGAGGGGGATCTTCCGGTTCCCCATGGCCACGAACATATAGCCGGAGTCAGGCTCCAT